>JBGTBK010000394.1:0-11368 GCA_041749355.1 Sandaracinobacter sp.
GTGTCGCCTCTGCGGCGGTGGAAGCCCACCCGATGTGGCACGCCGTTCGCGCCGACCTGCTGGCCCGGCTGGGCCGCAACGAAGACGCAAGAGCGGCCTTCACCGCAGCGCTGGCAGCAGATCTGGCCCCAGCCGAGCGGCGCTTTCTCGAAAGCCGCCGCGCGCGCCTCTAGTTCGCCGGAAAGCCCCGCTTCTTCAGCAGCGCCTTCACGTCCGGATCTCGCCCACGGAACTCGCGATAGGCCTCGGCCCGATCGGTCTCGTTGCCGGTCTCCAGAAGGATGGTGCGGAAGCGATCGGCGACTTGCCTGTCCCAAACGCTGCCGGCTTCTGCGAAGGCAGCCCAGGTGTCGGCGTCCATCGTTTCCGACCAGAGGTAGGAATAATAGCCCGCCGAATAGCCGTCGCCCGAGAAGAGATGCCCGAACTGCGGCAGCCGGTGCCGCATCACGATTTCCTTCGGCATGCCGATCGCAGCCAGCGTCTCGCGCTCGAAGCCGTCCGGCTCCACCACACCGTCGGCCCTGGTGTGCAGCTTCATGTCGACGATCGCAGCCGACAGGTAGCTGACGGTCGCATAGCCCTGGTTGAAGGTCTGCGCCTTCTCGATCTTGTCGACGAGCGCTGCCGGCATCGGCTCCCCCGTCTTGTAGTGCTTCGCAAATCGGTCCAGCACGTCGCGGGTCAGCAGCCAGTTCTCGTTCACCTGGCTTGGATATTCGACAAAATCGCGCGGAATGTGCGCCAGCCCCGGATAGGTCACGTCCTGCAGCAGGAAGTGGATGGCGTGGCCGAATTCGTGGAACAGCGTCTTCGCGTCGTCATAGCTGATCAGCACCGGCTCGCCGACCCCGGGCTTGGCAAAATTGTTGTTGTTCGACAGCAGCGGCGTCTGCACCGTCGGGAACCGCCGCTGGTCCCGGTAGCCCGTCATCCATGCGCCTGACCGCTTGCCCGTGCGGGCAAAATCGTCGCGATAGAAGAGCCCGACATGCTTGCCATTGCGCGTCACCTCGTAGACGCGGACGTCCGGGTGGAAGACCGGAACAGTCCCGGTGATCTCGGTGAATGTCAGGCCATACAGGCGCTCGGCGGCCCAGTAGCTGGCCGCAATCATGTTGTTCAGCTCGAAATAGGGCTTGGTCTCGGCTTCCGACAGGTCATAGCGGGCCTTCCGTACCTTTTCGGCATAGTAGAGATAATCCCAGGGCTGGATCTCGTGGCCGGCGATCTTCGCCATATCGGCGACTTCTTCCTTCACTCGGGCGACGGCAGGCCCCCACACGCGCATCATCAACGCCTCGGCCTTGGCAGGCTCGACGGCCATGGTGTTTGCCATCCGCAGGTTCGCGTGCGTTGGGTAGCCCAGCAGCTTCGCGCGTTCGGCCCGCAGCTTCACGATCCGAGCGATGGTGGCGTTGGTGTCGGTCGCGCCACCATTGTCCCCGCGGTTCACGAAGGCGCGCCAGACGCGCTCCCGAAGCGCCCGATCGTCGGCAAAAGTCAGCACCGGATCAACCGCCGAGCGGGTGTTGACGATCGCATAGCCGGTCTGCTTGCTGTCCGCAGCCGCAGCGCGCGCCGCAGACTTCACCCCTTCGGGCACGCCCGCCATCTCGGCCTCGGTTGCAGGAAGCGAGGTTTCCTCGTCCGTCTGCAACTTCTGGTTGAAGTCCGTGAAAAGGGTGGCGAGTTCCTGGTTGATCGCGGCAAGCCGGGTCTTGTCGGCAGGCGACAGCTTCGCGCCGCTGCGCACATTGGCTTCCCAGGTCTTCTCCAGCAGCCGCAACTGGGTCGGCGACAGCTTCAGCTTGTTGCGCTGCTGATAGACAGCGTCGATCCGCGCAAACAGCTTCGGGTTCAGGTTGATCTCGTCGAACAGCGCCGCAAGCTTCGGGCTCCAGTCCCGGTCGAGCGCCTGGTAGGCCGGGCCGTTCATGTTCGATGTCATCAGGTTGAACATCGCCAGCACGCGGTTCAGATCGTCGCCGCTTGCTTCCAGCGCGCCGATCACATTGTCGAAGGTGGCGGGCGCCGGATTTTCGGCAATTGCCCGCGTCTGGGCCCTCAGGCTCTCGAAGGCCACGTCAAACGCCGGCGGGAACATCTCCGGCTGGATCTTGTCGAACGGCGGAACCCCGCCATGCGGGCCGCTCCAGGGTTGCAGCAGGAAGGGGGTCTGCTCGGCTGCAGAAGGCGTGGCGGGTTTGGTCTGGGCCATGGCCGGGATCGCAATCATCAAGGTGGAGGCCAGCAGGGCAGAACGGAGGAAGTGGGACATTTTCATGTCTTCCGGCTAAGAGCTCCGCCTCGCCGATGCAACTGGGGTCGTGCTCGGCCCGGCGCTATTGCGGGCCTTCGGGTGGCAGCGAAACCGGAACCGATGGCTCCACCGCAAGCACGCCGGGCACGTGCCGCAACCCCTCGAGCGCCGGCGCGTCAGCTGAGCCGATCAACATGCCCAACGTCGCCAGGTCCTGCGTCAGGTGAAACCCCCTGCTGGCCAGCGCCTGCAAGGCGGACGGCGTATCGGCATCTTCGGCCAGGGTCACGACAACTTCCATCACCATGGTCCCATAGCACGGCTGCGGGGCCAGCGTCAGCCGGCCCCGCAGCCCAATTGCTATTGGCGCGCCTGCACCAACCCGTTGCCCACATCGGCAGCCGCAATCCCCAGCGGCCGCGCCATCGCCCGCAGCTGCATGCGCAGTGCCATCCCGCGCCAGGCCGGGCTCGACTGGGCAAGAAGCGCCGCACATCCGGCAACATGGGGCGTCGCCATGCTGGTGCCGGAAATCGTGCGATAGCGCTGCGGCATGGGCCAGGCGGAATAGACGCTGCTGCCCGGCCCCGCGACATCGATCCCGCCCCGGTTCGAATAGGGCGCGATCCGCAGGTTGGGCTCCAATGCTGCAACCGCCATGATCGAAGGGCTGTTGGCCGGCGAGCCCGTCGGGCGGATCAACCCCGGCCGCTGGCTGTCGTTCCCGGCGGCTGCAATGATCAGGCAACCGGCCGCCAGTGCCCTGGCACCGGCCTGGGTGTAATAGGTGAACGGCCCGCCCCCGCCGCCAAGCGACATGGAAATCACCTCGCATCGGTTGGCGACCGCCCAGTTCATGCCCGCAAGCACCGACGCCGATGTGCCCGAACCACCGTTCGAAAGCACCTTGCCGATGAAGATGCGCGCCAGCGGGGCAACGCCATATCGCGGGATCAGCCCGGGCGGTGTCCGCGGGCCGCAAGCAGTCCCGGTGCAGTGCGTGCCATGGCCATTGCCGTCCTGCGCGCTCTGTCCCGAAATGAAGCTCGCCCGGACTATCGGGCGCCCGGCGAAATCCGGGTGGCGGAAGTCGAAACCGGTGTCGAGGATCGCGACCCGGATGAAGTTGCCCGTCTGGCTGCTCGTGGCAGCCCGCGTCTGGATGATACCCCAGGTGTTGCCAAGCGCTTCGGCCCCCGGCTCTTCCCCATCGGGCGGCGTGTCGGCCGGCAGGTCGCCTGCGCCGAGGTCCGCGCGGATGCGCTCGGCAGCCGCTGCAAAGCCCCGCAGATAGTCGGCCGCCGACATGTTCGACGGGAACATGAAGATTTCCGGCTCGACCGTCTGGACCGGGCCGTCCGAGGGCCCCTCCTGCGCGCTTTCCAGCGCCACCCGCTCGGTCATGGCAGCGCCCGCTTCCTCGTCGAGCACGGCAATACCCAGCTCGTCGAACACCAGCGCAGAGGCGCCGGCAAGGCCCTCGGCCGTCACGTCCTGGTCTGTGAAGTCAAGCGACCGGGCAAGGCTGCCCGGCGCCATTTCGCTCAGCTGGGCGACTGCAGCCTCGGCAGCCTCGGGCTGGAATGTCACGATCGACCGCCCGGTCGGGATTGCAGCCGACGGATCGGCTGCAGCTGCTGACAGATCGACGCCCGAGTCGAGCATCGCTGCGATCATCTCGTCTGGATTGTTCAGAATCTGCGGCATCTTGGCTCCCCTTCCAAAGGTTCCACGCGCCCTGCCCTCCCAAGACAGCAGCAGAATGCGCCCAAAGGTTAACGGGGGTCAACGAAGTTCCATCAGATCACGGGAATGTCACGCAGGCCGAACAGGTCCAACCGGCAGCCACAAGGCTGCGGTCAGGAAGCCGAAATCGCCTGGGCAAAAGCCTCCACATTGGCAGCCGGGTCGCCCGCCCACACCGCGCCGCTCACAGCCAGGAAATCCGCCCCCGCCTTCACCAACGGCCCGCAGTTTTCAGCCGTGATGCCGCCGATGGCGACGCAAGGGATCGGGCTCAGCGCAGTCCACCAGGCAAGGATCTCGGGCCGGGCGTGGTGCTCGACCAGCTTGGTCCTGGTCGGGAAAAAGGCACCGAAGGCGACATAGTTGGCGCCCGCCTCCCCGCCTTCCATCGCCAGGTGCCGGCTGGCATGACAGGTCACCCCGATCTGCGCGTCGGGCCCCAGCAGGCGGCGCGCATCGGCCACTGACCCGTCGGTCTGGCCCAGATGCACGCCGTCTGCCCCGCAGGCCTTGGCGAGGTCGGCCCGGTCGTTCAGCAGGAAGGCCACATCGGCTGCCCGACAGATCGGCAGCAGCCGCTCGGCCGCCGCCAGGATCGCTGCGTCAGCAAAGCCCTTCATGCGCAACTGGTAGGCTGCAACCGGCCCACCAGCATCCAGCGCAGACTGCAGCGCAGCGGCATGGGCGTCCAGATCGAATTCGGGCGGCGAAATCAGATAGATCTGGCAAGGCGGGCGGCGGTCGCCCTCGAACAGGGTGGCGAAATCGGGGTCGGGCTCGAGGCTGGTCGGTTCCATGGCTGAGCCCCGTAGCGCGGAGTAGGGCCTGTCGTCACGCCCTTCGCGCGACAAGCGTGCGATAGTCGCGCACGCGCGGGTCGTGTCCCGGCTGGACTGCCAGCACCCCGAAGCCAGCCGCCTCGGCCGCTGCCACGATCTCCGCCTCATCCCACGCCCGGAACCCGTGCACATGCCCAGGCCAGGCGCGCACCGCTTGCGCCGTCTGGAAACCCAGCACAAGCCGCCCGCCCGGCCGGATCACCCGGGCAAGCTCCGCCATCACGGCCGCGGGATCCGCCCAGAAATACAGCGTGTTGACGCTGGCCGCCTTGTCCATGCTCGCGTCGGCCAGGGGAATTGCCGCCCCCTGTCCCTCCAGGAAGGTCGCGCCCGGCATCCGCAGCCGCGCTCGCTCCAGCAGCGCAACCGAGGGGTCGACACCCGTCACCACAGCGCCTGCCCGCACCAGCCGCCGCGAGAGGGCAGCGCCACCAATGCCGAGATCCAGCACCCTTTCGCCCGGTTCCGGCTCCAGCGCCCGGAAGGCAGCCGCCATCATCGGCGCGCCAATCCAGTCCAGCAGAGGCCCCAACAGGAAACGCCCGGCCGCGCCATGCGGCCGGGCGAACTGTTCGGCTAGGAAACGGCGGATCACCCGCCGGCCTCCTATTCCTTGTTCTGGTAGATGCGCACGATCCGGTCGAGCAGCGCAAGCGCCTCGGCGCGCGGGCGCTGGAAGCTGTTGCGGCCGATGATCGAACCATTGCCGCCGCCATCGCGGATCGCGCGGGCGTCTTCGTAAACCGCGTCGGCACCCTTGGTTGCCCCGCCCGAGAAGACCACCAAGCGCCGGCCGTTGAAGCAGGCCTTCACCACATGCTCCACGCGCTTGGCCTGCGTGCTCCAGTCGCCGCCCTCATAGGCCTTCCTGGCGTCCTTCTGCTCGATATGGTCGGTCGGCAGCTTCACCTTGATGATGTGCGCGCCCAGCAGCGCCGCCATGTGCGCGGCATAAGCGCCCACATCCAGCGCCAGTTCGCCGTCCTTCGAAAGCTTGCCGCCGCGCGGGTAGCTCCAGATCACGGTTGCAATGCCAACCGACTTTGCCTCGGCCGACATCTCCTTGATCTCTTCCATCATGTCGAACACGTCGTCGGCACCCGGATAGATTGTGAAGCCGATGGCCGAGCAGCCCAGCCGCAGCGCGTCGTCGACGCCGCCGGTCAGCGCCTGGTTCACGCCGGTTGCCCAGCTGTTCGAGCTGTTGACCTTCAGGATGGTCGGGATCTGCCCGGCAAATGTGTCGGCGCCTGCCTCGATCATCCCCAGCGGCGCAGCATAGGCGTTGAGCCCGGCGTCGATCGCAAGCTGGAAGTGATAGTGCGGGTCGTAGGCCGGCTCATTCACGGCGAAGCTGCGCGCCGGGCCATGCTCGAAGCCCTGGTCCACCGGCAGGATCACCATCTTGCCGGTTCCGCCCAGCCGGCCTGCCATCAGCATGCGGGCAAGGTTCGCCTTGGTGCCGGGATTGTCGCTCTCGTAATTGTCGAGAATGCGCCTGACGGTCTTGGTGATCTTCATATGCCCGCTCCTGTTCAAACGTGTTTGAGCGCCTCGACACCCGGAAGAGGCTTGCCTTCCATCCACTCCAGGAAGGCACCTCCCGCCGTCGAGACGAACGTGAAGCTGTCGGCAACGCCCGCATGGTTGAGCGCCGCGACCGTGTCGCCGCCGCCCGCCACGCTGACCAGGGTGCCGCCCTCGGTCAGCGCTGCCGCCGTCTGCGCCAGCGCAACCGTTGCCGTGTCGAAGGGTTGAAGCTCGAACGCGCCCAGCGGCCCGTTCCAGACCAGCGTCGAGCAGGTCTTCAGCACGTCGCCCAGCGCTTCCACCGCATGCGGACCCAGATCAAGGATCATCTCGTCGGCGGCAACATCGTTCACATTGGCGACCCGGTTCTCGGCATGGGCCTTGAATTCCTTCGCCACCACCACGTCCCAGGGCAGGTGCACGGTGCAGCCAGAGGCCTCGGCGCGGGCAAGGATACTGCGCGCCGTGTCGGCCAGATCATGCTCGCACAGGCTCTTGCCGACCGCGATGCCCTTGGCCGCCAGGAAGGTGTTCGCCATCCCGCCGCCAATGATCAGGTGATCGACCTTGCCGACAAGATTGGTCAGCACGTCCAGCTTCGAGGACACCTTGGCCCCGCCGACAACTGCTGCAACGGGGCGAGTCGGCGTCCCGAGCGCGGCGTCCAGCGCCTTCAGCTCGGCCTCCATCGACCGTCCGGCATAGGCCGGCAGCACATGCGCAAGGCCCTCGGTCGAGGCATGGGCCCGGTGCGCGGCCGAAAAGGCATCGTTCACATAAAGATCGCCCAGCTTCGCCATTTCCGCGACAAAGCCCGGATCATTGGCCTCCTCGCCGGAGTGGAAGCGGGTGTTTTCCAACACCGTCACCGTGCCGTCGCCCAGCTTGCGGGTCATGGCCGCCATATCGTCGCCGATGCAGTCCTGCAGGAAGCCCACCGGGCGGCCCAGCACGTCGGACAGCGCATGGACCACCTGCTTCAGCGAAAACTCCGGGCTGGCCCCGCCTTTCGGCCGCCCGAAATGCGCCAGCAGCAGCACCTTCGCGCCCCGGTCCGCGAGCCCGGCGATGGTCGGCACCGCCGCCTCCAGCCGGGTCGCGTCAGTCACGCGCGCCCCGTCCATCGGCACATTCAGGTCCACGCGAACCAGCGCGCGCTTGCCCGCAAGGCTGTCCGGCAGATCGTCGAGCGTGCGGAAGGGCATTACAGGAATTTGCCCATCTGGACCGCCGTGTCGGCCATCCGGTTCGAGAAACCCCACTCATTGTCGTACCAGGAAACCACGCGCACCAGCTTGCCGTCGATGACGGCCGTTTCCAGGCTGTCGACCGTCGACGATGCGGGCACATGGTTCAGGTCGATCGAGACCAGCGGCTCGTCGGTGTAGTCCAGGATGCCCTTCAGCGCGCCTTCCGACGCCGCCTTCAGCGCCGCATTCACCTCGTCCTTGCTGGTGTCCCGGCCGGGCACGAAGGTCAGGTCGACAAGGCTGACGTTGGGCGTCGGCACCCGCACGGCCGAGCCATCGAGCTTGCCCTTCAGTTCCGGCAGAACTTCGCCAACCGCGCGCGCCGCCCCTGTGGTCGTCGGGATCATCGACATGCCGGCAGCCCGTGCCCGGCGCATGTCGCCATGGATCTGGTCCAGGATCTTCTGGTCGTTGGTGTAGGCGTGGATGGTCGTCATCAGGCCCCGCTCGATGCCCACCAGCTGGTTCATCACCATCGCAACCGGCGCCAGGCAGTTGGTGGTGCACGACGCGTTGGACACGATCTTGTGGTCGGCGGTCAGCTTCTGGTGATTGACCCCATAGACCACCGTCAGGTCGACACCCTTGCCCGGCGCCGAGATCAGCACCCGCTTGGCGCCGGCTTCGATATGAGCGCGCGCCTTGTCGGCGTCAGTGAAGAAGCCGGTGCACTCCAGCGCGATATCGACACCCAGCTCCTTGTGCGGCAGCTTCGAAGGGTCGCGCTCGGCGGTCACGCGGATGCGCTTCCCGTCGACGATCATGTCCTGCCCGTCAGCCTCCACGGTGCCGGGATAGCGGCCGTGCACGCTGTCGCGCTTGAACAGCATGGCGTTGGATTTGGTGTCGGCGAGATCGTTGATCGCGACCACTTCGATGTCGGTCCGCCCCTGCTCCAGGATCGCCCTGAGCACCAGCCGCCCGATCCGTCCGAAGCCGTTGATCGCAACCTTCATGTCCCGCTCCTTCTCGCTGTTATGATGTCCGATTGAGGCCGTCGTCCCGGCTCAGGCCCCAGCCCCGAGTTTCTGCTGCACCCGCGAGGAAATGGCCGCCGCGGTCAAGCCGAAATGTTGGTAAAGGTCGCCAGCCGGGGCCGAGGCACCAAAGCTGTCGATGCCGATCATCAGCCCGTCGCTCCCCACCATCCGCTCCCAGCCAAAGGTGCAGCCGGCCTCGACCGACACCTTCAGCACGTCGGGCGGAAGCAGCGAGCGATCGCCATGGTCGGCGAACCGCTCCCAGCAGGGCATCGAAACCACGTCGGCACCGATCCCGGCTGCCTCCAGCAGCTTCGCTGCCTCGCAGGCAATCGCCACTTCGGAACCGGTCGCCACCAGAACCACCCGGCGCGCCGCAGTCGCCGAAATCAGCCGGTAGCCGCCCTGCGCCGACCTGTTCACTTCGGTGTCGCAGCGCAGCAGCGGCAGGTTCTGCCGCGAAAGCGCAAGAACCGAAGGCCGTGTCCGGTCGGCAAGCGCCAGCTCCCAGCACTCGGCCGTCTCGATGGCATCCGCCGGGCGATAGACGGCAAGATTCGGCATCGCGCGCAGGCTCGCCAGATGCTCGATCGGCTGGTGCGTCGGGCCATCCTCGCCAAGCCCGATCGAATCGTGCGTCAGCACATAAACGACACCCACCTGCTGCAGCGCCGACAGGCGGATCGCGGCCCGGCAATAGTCGGCAAACACCAGGAAAGTGCCGCCATAGGGAATGATGCCGCCGTGCAGCGCCATGCCGTTCATCGCGGCCGCCATTCCGAACTCGCGAATGCCGTAATGGATGTGCCGGCCAGCATAGTCCGACGCGGAGAACACGCCCAGACCCGCAGTCTTCGTCAGGTTGGACCCGGTCAGGTCAGCCGACCCGCCAACCGTCTCGGGTGCCTGGCTGTTCACATGCTCCAGCACCATCTCGCTCGCCTTGCGGCTTGCAACCGGCTTTGCCTCTGCCACCTGCTTGGCCTTGAAGGCCGACAGGTCGATCGTCGGCGCACTGCCAGACATGCGGCGGCTGAATTCAGCCGCATTGGCTGCGCCGGCAAGCCGCCCCTCCCAGGCCGTGCGCAGGGCTGCGCCCCGGCGGCCCACTGCAGCCCAGGCAGACGCAATGTCCGCGGGAATCTCGAACGGCGCAGACGTCCAGCCGAGCGCTTCCTTGGCGCCCGCCACTTCGGTGCCGCCAAGCGGGCTGCCGTGGGTCTTCTCGCTGCCCGCCTTGGTCGGCGCGCCATAGCCGATCACGGTGCGGCACTGCACCAGCGTCGGCAGGTCCATCGCCACAGCCTCGTCCAGCGCTGCCCGGATGGAGGCCGGGTCGTGCCCATCGCAGCTAACCACATGCCATCCGCTCGAGCGGAAACGGGCTGGCACATCCTCGCTCGACGACACCGAAACGGGTCCGTCGATGGAAATGCCATTGTCGTCCCAAAGAAGCTTCAGCCGGCCCAGCTTCAGATGGCCGGCAAGCCCGATCGCCTCATGGCTCACGCCTTCCATGAGGCAGCCGTCGCCGGCAATCACCCAGGTGCGGTGGTCGACAAGCCCGTCGCCGAACTGCGCGTTCAGGTGCCGTTCGGCCATTGCCATGCCAACTGCCATCGCCAGCCCCTGCCCCAGCGGGCCGGTGGTGCATTCCACGCCGGGAAGCTCGAAATTCTCCGGGTGACCGGCGCACGGGCTGCCGAGCTGCCGGAAGCGGCGGATGTCCTCCAGGGTCGGGCGTTCGAACCCGGTCAAGTGAAGGAGCGCGTAGATCAGCATGGACCCATGGCCGGCCGACAGCACGAAACGGTCCCGATCCGCCCAGCGCGGATTGCCAGCATCGAACTTAAGGTACTCGCCCCACAGGATGGTTGCCGCATCGGCCATGCCCATCGGCATGCCCGGGTGGCCGCTGTTCGCTGCCTCCACGGCATCCATCGCAAGCGCGCGAATGGCATTGGCCATCGGCTTCAGAAGTTCGTCGGCCAGCCTGTTCGATGCCATCGGGCGCCCATTCCCACTGTCCGGTCGAAAGCTTCCGGAGGAGTTTCCTGTGAAGGCAGGGAGTCTGCCCGAATCGCGCAAGCTGTCGGCCATGGCCGAAGGGGTTGCACGGCGCCCTCCTTGCAAACGAGCGGCTGGAAATCAACGCCGGACCGAACAAGACGTAACAATCCCGACATTGACGCGAATGGAAACAGTCTCTTATGCGGAATCGTCAAGATAGTGAAGGAACGAGGCTTGACCAGTTGGAGCGAATCCCTGAAGCGGGCCACAATGGGGGTCATGTCATGAGCGATGTGGTTGCGCGTATCGAAGCCGCTCTGCAAAGGTCGGAGGCTGCGGTCGAGCGGTTGGGGCAGCGCAACCGTTTGCTGCGCACGGCTGCGCGCGACGCAGTTGCCGGCCTCGACCGCGTGATCCGCGCCGAGAGGCTGAAGCGCAATGGCTGAAGTCACACTCTCCGTCGGTGGCCGGGCCTACAAGCTCGCCTGCCGCGACGGCGAAGAGGCCGATCTCAGGGCGGCAGCCGGCCTTCTCGAATCCCGTGTCTCCTCGCTGATGGAAGCGCATGGCGCTGTCGCCGAACCGCGGCTACTGCTGATGGCGGCACTGCTCGTGTCCGGCGAACTTCTCGAGCGCAAGTCCACCGAGGCCCGGCTGACGCCCTTCCCCATGTCACAAACCGGGGCACAGGCTGCTGCCCCCGCGCCCGACCTGGCCGCCTACGAAGCGCTGGCCGCCCGCGCCGAGGCG
>JBGTBK010000395.1:0-1926 GCA_041749355.1 Sandaracinobacter sp.
GGCGAAGCTGGCGGGGCGCAGGCGGAAGACGATCGACAGGCCGTCGTCCGACACCCGCCAGCTCTGGGCGAGGCCGGGCACGACCTGCCCGGCAGCGTCGCGCGCGGTCAGGCCTTCGGAAATGGCGTCGGCGATCAGCAACCGGGCGGCGCTTTCGCCGACTGTGTCCACTAGCAGCGGCTTGTCTTCGGCCTCGCCGCCGCTGCAGCCTGCCAGCAGAAGTGCCAGCAGGGGAAGCAGAGCTTTGGCAGCGATCGGCATGCAGGAGCCGTTCGCACCAGACGGGCGGCCTTGCAAGCCTGCGTTCGGACGAACTGGCTGCAGCAGGACGGGCTGGAAAGCCGTGGCCGGCATGGTAGGAAGGGGCATGCATCGGGTCTCCAACGACATCGCCGGCCTTGTCGGCTCCACCCCCCTCGTGCGGCTGAAGGGCCCGTCGGAACGGACGGGCTGCGACATCTTCGGCAAGTGCGAGTTCCTGAACCCCGGCGGATCGGTGAAGGACCGGGCCGCGCTGTGGATCATCCGCGATGCGGAAAGCGCGGGCGCGCTGAAGCCGGGCGGAACCATCGTGGAAGGAACAGCGGGCAACACCGGCATTGGGCTTGCCGTGATCGGCGGCGCGCTTGGCTATCGCACCGTGATCGTGATGCCCGAGACGCAGAGCCAGGAGAAGAAGGATGCGTTGAGGGCGCTGGGCGCCGAACTGGTTCTGGTGCCGGCCACCAGCTACGCCAACCCGGGCCATTATGTGCACACCTCGCGGCGGCTGGCCGAGGAGCTGCCGGGCGCGGTGTGGGCCAACCAGTTCGACAATGTCGCCAACCGGCTTTCGCACATCAAGTCGACCGCACCCGAGATCTGGACCGCGCTGGAAGGCAAGGTTGACGGCTTCATCTGTGCGGCCGGCACCGGCGGCACGATCGCGGGCGTCGGGCTGGGGCTGAAGGCGCTTGGCGAGGACATCACGATCGGGCTTGCCGACCCGGACGGCGCTGCGCTTTACAGCTGGTTCACCAGCGGCGAGCTGAAGGCAGAGGGCAACAGCGTGTCCGAAGGGATCGGGCAGAGCCGGATCACCGCCAATCTGGAGGGCGCGCCGATCGATGTCGCCTTCCGGGTTTCCGACGCGGAAGCCTTCCCGGTTCTGCACGAACTGATGATGAAGGACGGGCTGCATCTGGGGCTTTCCAGCGCGATCAACGTGGCCGGCGCCGAAAAGCTTGCGCGCCATCTGGGCCCGGGCAAGCGCATCGTCACCATCCTGTGCGACAATGGCAGTCGCTACCTGTCGACCATCTGGAATCCCGAGTGGCTGGAGGCGCGCGGGCTTCCGCTGCCGCCGTGGAGAGAGAGTTGAGGGCAGGAGGCGTGAGGTCGCAGCCCGGAGGACGGTGGCTCGACTTGGGCGTGTGTCGGGGCTAGAAGATGGCGATGGATCGCATTCGTGCCGGTCTCACGGGCCTTGCAGCCGTCTTCCTGGTGACAGCGGCGGCATCGCTGCTGTTCGCGCCGGACGAGGCCGAGCGGGTCGCGGCCGAACAGCAGGAACCCGGCGAGCCGCTGGCCCAGCTTGGTGTGGCCCCGGGCAGCGACAAGGATGCAAGGCCAGCTGAGCCCACGCCACAGCCAGTGGAACCACCGCCCGAGGCGCAGCCATCGGGCGGGCCCTTTGGCGACGGCACTTCGCCAGATCCTGCCCAGCCAACGCCGGCGCAATCCGATCTTCCGCCTTACCCCCTGCCGATGCGGGACCAGCCGGTCGCGATCTGAGCGATGAATGTCCGTCTTGTCGTGCTGGCGCTGCTGCTGGCGCCGCTGCTGTTGTTCGGCGCGCAGATCCTGCAGCGCGACGCAGGCACCGAACGGCTGTTGCCGGGGCTGAACCAGCACACGGTCGCTCGGGTCGAGCTGGCGCGCGGACGC
>JBGTBK010000396.1:0-13093 GCA_041749355.1 Sandaracinobacter sp.
GCACCAGCTCGCGCACCTGGCCCGACACCAGCTCCAGCCCGATGGTGGGCCAGCTCTGCGCAGTCCGGATCGACCGCGCCGGATCGTCCGAAGCCTTGCGAATCGGCCGCACCGGGGGCGCAGGCTCGGCAGGCGCGTCGACCTTGATGCTGCCCTTGGGCCCTGCAGGTGCGGCCGATCGCGAGGCCGCCCGATGGATGGCCTTTGGGGCCATCTTGGACGCCTTTCCGGCCGCCTGCTCCTCCCAGCGCGCGCGCAGCATCGCTGCCTGTTCATCGCCCTTGGCCGCCAGCTCCAGCACCCACAGCCCGAAGTCCCCGGCCGCCCGCCGCTCATCCTCCCGCGCCCGCGCACGGTACAGCCGCGCCTTCGCAAGCGCTTCCTCGGCAAGCTCGGCATTGCTCTTTCGGGACGGCGGAACCGGTTTCATTCCGAAATTATAAAGGAAACCGCACACCCGGCGGGCAAGTCCAGCGACTTCCAGCGCAGGGCCCGCTCCGTTCAGCACTTCTTGGCCTCTCCCCGGATGCGCTCGCCATGCTGGTTCTGCACCGGCGCAAAGCCGGACTTCGGCGTATAGTCCCCGAACCGCACCGGGTGCCGCATCCGCACCCAGCCGCCCTCGGTCGGATGCTCGGTCCGCTCGAAAAAGCCGGTCGCCTTCAGGTGCCGGTCCTCCATCACCTCGCCAAGGTCGCAGGCGATCATCGCCGGGATCTGCGCCTCCTGACAGCGCCTGAGCAGCTCCGCCGATGTGAAGCCGGGCGTCAGCCGCGCCACCTCGCGGTACATCTCGGGCATGTGCTGCACCCTGAGGCGCCGGGTCTCGAAGCGCGGGTCGTCCAGGAAACCCGGATTCTCCAGCAGCGCGAACAGCCGCGGCCAGGCGTCATCCGTATAGGCAACAAGGCTCACATAGCCGTCGCTGGTCGGGAAGGGTTGGCGATCAGGGTCGATCTGCCGGAAATAGCCAACCGGCCCCCGTTCGGCGGATCGAAGCTCTGCCCGCCCAGATGCTCCACCATCATGAAGCTGGTGAAAGTCTCCAGCATCGGGATCTCCACCGTCTGCCCGCGCCCGGTCCTCAGCTTGTGCACGATCGCCGCCAGCACGGCATAGGCCGCATGAAGGCCCGCCACCTTGTCGGCAACAAGGCTCGGCAGATAGCGCGCCGCCGGATTGCCATCCACCCGGCTCAGAAGGCTCGTCGTGCCGGTCGCCGCCTGGATCACATCGTCATAGGCCTGCAAGCCCGCATAGGGCCCGTCCTGCCCGAAGCCCACGCAATGGGCATAGATGATCCCCGGGTTCAGCGCCGCAACGCTCGGATAATCCAGCCCCAGCCGCTCGGCCGCAGCGCCGCGCACATTCAGGATGAACACGTCCGCCGTCGGGATCAGCGCCCTCAGCACCGCCAGATCGTCGGGGTTCTTCAGGTCCAGCACCACCGACTGCTTGCCCCGGTTCAGCGCCAGGAACCCGGGGCTCATCCCCGGCGTCCTCGCGGCCTTCGCCGTCCAGCGATACTGGTCGCCGCCACCCGGCGCCTCCACCTTGATCACCTCGGCCCCAAGATCAGCCAGGATCTGCGTCGCATAGGGCCCGAACACCACCCCCGTCAGGTCGAGGATGCGAACCCCCTCCAGCATAGATCCGGACTCTTCCATGGCCACCTCCCTCGTGTCGCACGAAGGGATGCCCCGCAACCGCACGACGCGCCACATGCACAAGCGATAGGCCGGACGATAGGCCGGACCCGACAATGGGGCACGGCGAACTCCTTCTCCTGTCCGCAAGCGCCCCGCGCTCACCCCCTACGCCAAATGATGCTCCCTCCCCAAGCTCCCAGTTCGACAAAGCCGCAGTCGCCGTGCATCCATCACCGCACCGGCAACCACCCAAGGGCGCCAATGGGGAGACTCTCATGTTCAGCCACATCATGCTCGGAGCCGACGACATCGCCGCCTCCAAGGCCTTCTACGATGCAACGCTCGGCGCCCTCGGCGTCGGCCCGGGCTTCACCGACGACAAGGGCCGGGTCTTCTGGATGACCCCCACCGGAATCTTCGCAATCACCACGCCGATCGACGGCAAGCCCGCCTCCTGCGGCAACGGCTCCACAGTCGGCTTTGCCGTCACCTCGCCCGAACAGGCCGACGCCTGGCACGCAGCCGGCCTCGCCGCTGGCGGCTCCGCCTGCGAGGATCCGCCGGGCGTGCGGGCAGGCGCAACCGGAAGCCTCTATCTCGCCTATCTGCGCGATCCGTCTGGCAACAAGCTCTGCGCGCTGCACCGGATGTAACGGCCTGAACCGGGGCGGCCAGCGCGCCGCCCCTCCACCCGAGCCGGGTGCGACCAGCAGCCCACTCGCACGCTGCACAGCGTTCGCCTACATGCGCTCCATCGACGGCGATTCCCCGTCCGGAGCCTACAATGTCCGAGCTCGACCCCCTCCTGCTGTCGCGGATCCAGTTCGCCGCGAACATCAGCTTCCACATCCTCTTCCCCACGATCACGATCGCGCTGGGCTGGATGCTGCTGGGCATGAAGCTCGCCTACAACCGCAGCCGCGACGAAGCCTGGATGGACGCCTACCGCTTCTGGGTGAAGGTCTTCGCCCTCTCCTTCGCCATGGGCGTCGTCTCGGGCATCACCATGAGCTTCCAGTTCGGCACCAACTGGCCCGGCTTCATGGAGCGTGTCGGCAACATCGCCGGCCCGCTGCTCGCCTACGAAGTCCTCACCGCCTTCTTCCTCGAAGCCGTGTTCCTCGGAATCATGCTGTTCGGCTTCCGCCGCGTCCCCGATTGGGCGCACACCATGGCGACCTTCCTGGTCGCCGCCGGCACCACCCTGTCCGCCTTCTGGATCATCGCCCTCAACAGCTGGATGCACACCCCCGCCGGCTTCGAGATGCGCGACGGCGTCGCCCACGCAACCGACTGGTTTGCCGTCGTCTTCAACCCCAGCTTTCCCTACCGCCTCGTGCACATGCTTCTGGCCTCGGGGCTCACCGTCGCCTTCCTGATGGCCGGCCTGTCGGCCTGGCGCTGGCTGCGTGGCGACCGCTCGGCCCCGGTGCGCCTCGTGCTTCGCGCCGGCATCCTCACCGCGGCCGCCCTCATCCCGCTGCAGATCCTCGCCGGCGATTTCCACGGCCTCAACACGCTGGAACACCAGCCGGCCAAGGTCGCCGCGATGGAAGCCAACTGGACCACGCAAGACAGCGTGCCCCTCGTCCTCTTCGCCCTCCCCGACGAGAAGACTCGCACCAACCGCTACGCCATCGAAATCCCCTATGGCGCCAGCCTCATCCTCACCCACGAGTTCGAGGGCAAGGTGCCCGGCCTCAACGACTATCAGGGCAAGCACCCCCCGGTCGCGCCGGTCTTCTTCGCCTTCCGGATCATGGTCGGCCTTGGCCTGCTCATGCTGGCCGCCTCCTGGGCCGGTGCCTATTTCATGCGCTGGGGGCGCGGCCCCCAGGCCCTGCCCGCCTGGCACCTGCGCCTGCTCGCCGCGATGACCTTCGCCGGCTGGATCGCGACACTGGCCGGCTGGTATGTCACCGAAATCGGCCGCCAGCCCTGGCTCGTCACGGGCGTGCTCTCCACGGCCGACGCAGTCGCGGCAGTCCCGGCGCCGATGGTGCTCTCCACCCTCCTCCTCTATCTCGCGACTTACGCCCTGCTGCTGGCAGCCTATATCGGCGTGCTGTTCCACCTCGCGAAGAAGGATGGCGAGCGCGCCCCCATCGAGGACGAGCGCGACATGTTCCCGCACGTGCTGGCCCCCTCCAGCGTCCAGCCGGCGGAGTAACCCAGATGGAACCCTTCCTGCCGCCCGAGTGGCTGCCGATCATCTTTGCCGGGCTGATGGGCATCTCCATCCTGCTCTACGTCGTCCTCGACGGGCTCGACCTCGGCATCGGCCTGCTCTCCCGCGGCCAGCCCAAGGCCCACCGCGACCTGATGGTCGCCTCCATCGGTCCCTTCTGGGACGCGAACGAGACCTGGCTGGTGCTTGCCATCGGCCTCCTCCTCGTTGCCTTCCCGATTGCCCATGGCGTGATCCTCACCGCCCTCTACCTGCCGGTCACCCTGATGCTGATCGGCCTCATCATGCGCGGCGTCGCCTTCGAGTTCCGCGCCAAGGCGCCCGAACCCAAGAAGCCCTTCTGGGATCAGATCTTCTTCTGGGGCTCCTTCATCACCTCGGTCACCCAGGGCTACATGCTGGGCCAATATATCCTCGGCTTCACTGGCGGCTGGGCCGGCCTTGCCTTCGGCCTGCTCACGGCCGCCTGCCTGACCGCTGGCTACGCCTTCGTCGGCGCCTGCTGGCTGATCTACAAGACCAGCGGAGAGCTCCAGCACCAGGCCGTCCGCTGGGCCAGGGCCGGCCTCATCTGGGTGGCGCTCGGCATGGCCGCCATCTCGATTGCAACCCCGCTCGCCTCCCCGCGCGTCTTCGACCGCTGGTTCCAGCTGCCCGAGTTCCTGCTGCTCGCCCCGCTCCCCATCATGACCGGGCTGCTGATGCTTTCCATCTGGATCTTCCTCCAGCGCGCCCCCCGCGAGAACGACCGCCTGTCCTGGTTCCCGCTGGCAGCCGGCGCTGCGCTCTTCACGCTCGCCTTCTTCGGCCTCGCCTACAGCTTCTTCCCCTATGTCGTGCCCGACCAGCTCACCATCTGGCAGGCCGCCTCCAGCCCGGAAGCGCTCAGCATCATCCTCGTCGGCACCCTGTTCGTGCTGCCGGTGATCCTGGCCTATTCCGTGCTCGCCCACTGGGTGTTCCGCGGCAAGGCAACCGAACTCAGCTACACCTGAGCGCTCCCGACACCTGACAGCTTGACCCGGTCCCGGCTGGCCCGCATCCTGCAAGAAAACAGGAAGCATCACAGGAGCGTAACTGATGGCCAGCCTCATCCGGGGCGCGCTGCGCACCGCCGCAGCCCTTCTCCTCGGCGCGTCGGCCGCCAGCGCCCTTGCCTCCGGCTTTGCGCTCCGCGAGGCCTCCCCCGGCAGCGTCGGCCGCGCCTTTGCCGGCGAAGCCGCAATCGCCGACTCGGCGGCAACCGTCTGGTACAACCCGGCCGGCATGACCGCTCTGTCCGGCTTCACCATCACCTCGGGCGCCCACCTGCTCTTCATCAACTCCCGCCAGTTCGACCGCGGCTCCACCCGCACAGTCCCCGGCCTGCCCACGCCACTCCCCACAGGCGGCACCGACGGCGGCAACCCCTTCAACCCCATCGTGCTGGTCCCCACCCTCTATGCCACGATGCAGCTCACCGATCGGCTCACAGCCGGAATCGGCGTCAACGCGCCCTTCGGCCTCCGCGTCGACTATGACGACGGCTGGTTCGGCCGGTACGACAGCCTGCGCTCCGAACTGGTCACCTACAATGTCCAGCCAAGCCTCGCCTGGCGCCTCTCCGACACCCTCTCGATCGGCGGCGGCGTAAGCATCCAGTATATCGAAGCCGAACTCACCAACGCGCTCCCCAACCTCTCCCCACTCGCCCCAGACGGCCGCGCCAGTGTCTCGGGCGACGACATCTCCGTCGGCTGGAACATCGGCATCCTGCTCGATGCAGGCCCCGCCCGCCTCGGCGCCCACTACCGCTCCCGCGTGACGCACAAGCTGAAGGGAACCTTCGAAACCGAAGGCCTGCTCGGCCCGCTCGCCGGCGCCAACCGCAGCGTCGACGCCCGCGCCCCCATCACCATGCCCGACAGCCTCACCGTTTCGGCCGTCGTCACCCCAACCCAGGATGTCCGGGTGCTCGGCAGCATCGAATGGACCAACTGGTCCCTGTTCGACGCAATCCGGGTGCAGGCGCCAGATGGCACCCCCATCAGCACGTCGGAGCAGGGCTATTCCGACAGCTGGAGCGTCCATCTCGGCACCGAATATGACGCCTCCAAAAAGGTCACCCTTCGCCT
Source organism: Sandaracinobacter sp. (assembly GCA_041749355.1). Taxonomy (GTDB): domain Bacteria; phylum Pseudomonadota; class Alphaproteobacteria; order Sphingomonadales; family Sphingomonadaceae; genus Sandaracinobacteroides. The sequence goes on from JBGTBK010000396.1 coordinate 5,952, forward strand.
CGGAATGGCCTTCGACCAGACCCCGACTGTCGACCGCTTCCGCAGCAGCCGCGTCCCCGATGGTGACCGCACCTGGCTGTCAGCCGGCGCCAGCCTGCGCTTGCGCGAAGGCCTCGAAGCCCGCATCTCCTACGCCCATGTCTTCGTCACGCCCGAAGCACTCGACCGGACCGACGGCTTCTACGAAGGCAGCCCGGCCGCCGTCGAAACAGTTCTCCGCTCGCTCAACCGCGGCAATGTCGACATGCTCGCCGCAGACGTCACCCTCCGCTTCTAGGCCTCCGCGTTTCGCACCTCAGTTGAGGGATTGCGCCACCGGCTCGTCCAGCAGCACCCGATGCCCCCTGTTGGCGCTGCGCCGGTCATAGGCCACCACCGCTTCCCGGCCATCCTGCGCTGCCGAACCGTTTGGTCGGCGCTGCACTGGCCGCGCCGGCGCCGAGGCCGACACGCCGGCCCTTGGCGGAGCAACACCATGCCCCTCGAACCGGGACAGCTCGGCTTCCAGGCCGCGGATCTGCGCCATCATCTCGCTCGACGCGGCCGCCGTCTCCTCGACCATCGCAGCGGTCGACTGGGTCACATTGGCCATCGATGTCACCGCACCGTTCACTTCCGACAGCGCGGCTGATTGCTCGGTGCTCGCCCGGGCAATCTCGGCCAGCATGCCCTGCACGCCGCCCACATTCTCGATGATCCCGGCAAAGGAGCCTTCCGTCCGCCGCACCACTTCCACCGCATTGCCGATTTCCTCGCGGGTCACCGTCAGCGGCGCCCTTGCATGGCGCGCTTCCTCCTCGGCCCGCTGCGCAAGTGCGCTCACCAGGTCCGCGACAACGGCAAAGCCCTGTCCGGCCTCCCCGGCCCGCCCGGCTTCCACCGCCGCGTTCATCGCCAGCACCCGGGTCTGGAAGGCAATCTTGTCCAGCGCCTCGATCACATGGTCGATGTCCTTGGCACTCGACATCACCCGTTCCATGGTCGCCACCGCCTCGTCGGTCATCTGTCGGCCATGCGCCACCACCGAAAGCGCCTCGGCCGCCCGCGAAACAGCGCCGTCCGCACGTCCGACTGGGCCGCATCCTTCTGGGCGGCCTGCCGTTCCATCGCCAACGTCACCGTCCGGTCGATCTCCGCCCGGTGCGCGGCATAGAGGCCCGCAATCCGCGCATAGCTCGCTTCGGCGGCCTGGCTGTTGCCGGCCGCAATCGCCGGCAGGAAGCGCCCTTCCACTTCGGTCCAGAAGGCCATTCCCGGCTTGCTCGACCCAACTGTCAGCGCGGTGCGCAACTCGGTGTCGATAGTCGCCTCGCGCCAGAAAGCCTGGCGCGCCTCATACTCGGTGTGCAGCTTCTCCAGCTTGGCCTGCGTCTGGCCCAGACGCCTTGGGTCCTGCCGCAAAGGCAACACTTCCAGGAAACTCTCGATCAGATAGGCCGGGGGCGGCAGGTTGTCGGCCACCAGGTCCGATGTCATCTGCAGGTCGGTCTGGATCGGGCCGCCCACCCGGATCCGCTCGATGAAATGCCCGGAAACAAGTGCCGAGAGCAGCATCAGAAGCAATCCGCCTGCAATCGCATTCCGGATACGGGCATGAACAGTCATGAAGTCCCTTCCCTTGCGCAAGGCAGCGCAATCCGGGGAGGCCCGGGGCACTTCGCCCTTACAGTTTCCAATCATAGAGCAGGAATCGCCACCGCGGCGTTCCGGCAAGATTCATCCTGCCGGCAGTTATGGATCCTGCGGAAAGCTGGCCAAAAAGGCGTGTTCAAGCCTAACGGCTGGCCACCCCGGTCGCCAGCAGCTCCGCATTGAAGCGATTCACCCCGAAGCCGATCGGGGTCCGCGCCGCTTCCATCTGGCTTGCAACCACATGGGCCGCCAGCTCCTCGAACACCCGGCCCACGGCCGGCGCCGCATCGATCTGCGGCACGTCCCGCCAGGCCGGCGCGAAATAGGTCCGCAGGTTCAGCTCGGGCTCGCCGTCCAGCAGATCGTCGGGCTGCACATGGCCGGCCGACAGGCTGTCGATCCGCAGGCTGTGGGCACTGTCGGCAACGAAAGCCCCAACCCGCACCTCGCGCGCGCTGTCCCACAGGGCCGACTGGAACAACTGCCCGATCTCGTCGGCAAACAGCCGGCTCCCGGCACGGGCAGAGTCTATGTCACTTTCCGTTGACATCTGCGCCAGCGGCATCAGCGCAATCCAGTTGCCGCCTGCATCCGCCGTCACCGCCGCCGTTCCGGCCGGCGCTCCCATATCATCGGTCAGGCTCAGCACCAGCCGCGCGCCCGGCGTCGCGGTCCCCGAATAGATGGCATCGATCCGCGGCAGCCGTTCCACATGCCGCTCGTCCAGGAACTGCCCAGCCTTCTCCTCGTCCCGCTCGATATCGCCGGGCAGGATGCCGATCACGGCCGTGTCCTCGGCACTCCCCGGCCGCCCGCCGGGGCCCGGCACCTGGTCCCAGCTCACGGTCGCGGTGTTGCTCAGCGGAACAGTCGGATCCACGTCAAAGGCAATTTGCGCATCGAAGCGGATCACCAGCTCGGTTCCCAGCGGCAGAAGCGGCACCGAAACGGTCGTTCCCGAAACCGTCACCGGAACGCCCGGCGGCGAGGCCACCACGATCAGCGATCCGGGCACCAGGATCAGGCCAGGCGACAGCGTGTCGATCACCGCCACATCGGCCGCCACCAGCGAGTTGGGCGCATGGAACACCCGGATCTCGTAGCTCGCGATCTGCCCAAGGAAGCGATCCGGCGTCAGCGCGGTCTTGTCCACAATCAGTGTCGGCTCAACGATGTCCAGCGGAACCGTCGCCCGGTCGGTGCCGGTTCCGAAGTCCAGCAACACCGGCGCATCCAGCCGGTTCCCGCTCACATTGCGCGGATCGTCGGGCACGCGCGCGGTCACCTCGATGCTGATCGTGTCCCGGGCATCGATCACATTGTCGCCAAGCACGGTCACCCGCCCGAAGTCGAACGCCAGGCTGTCCACCAGCCCGTCGCCGTCGCTGTCGGTCAGGGTCGGCGTCGGGTTCGGGAACTCGGCCAGCACATTGGCGCCCAGCAGCGGGGCCGACACGCTCACAAGCTCCAATACTCCGGTCGGGCCGGTCGGAAGCCGATCGGTGATGACAACGCGGGTCGTCCCTTCGGCCAGCGTCGCCGTCAGCCGCATGGTCACCACTTCGCCGATCGTCAGATCGGTCACCCCGGGCTCGAACGCGCTCGTGCCGCTGTTCGGGTTGCTCGTGTCGGTCACCACCTTCACGACCGTGCCATTGCCCGCCAGCCGGATGGCGGCATCGTCGCTGTCGGTGCCCGTCCGCCCGCCCGGCCCCGGCAGGCTGTCCCATGTGATGTCCGCCCGGTTGGGCAGGTCGGTGTCATAGCCGGTCGAATCGAGGATCCGCGCCTGGTAGCTGATCGTGAAGGTTTCGCCCGGCTGCATCAGCGGAGCCGTCGCTGTCACCGTCGTCGCCGTCCCCGACAGCACAACCCCGGGAAGGTTAGAGACCAGACTTCCGGGCACGATCTCCAGGCCCGCCGGCAGGGCATCCGACACCGAAATGTCGTGCGCCGGGCCGGTTGCCCCCGGCAGCTGCCGCAGCGTCAGCGTGTAGGTGAAGATGTCGCCAGCCGTGCCCTCGCCCGGCAGCCCGGGCGGCAACAGCCCGTTCAGGCCACCGCTGTCACCCACGGTGCGGACCACCGACTTGTCGATCTCCAACCGCGGCTCGACAAGATCCGCACTAGCGCTCGCAGTGATCGGCGTGATCGCCCCGTTGGCCGTGTTGAACGTCAGGCTCGCAGGCAGGTCCAGCTGGTCGCCAGACGCATTGCCCGCAACGTCCAGCGCCGTCGCGGTGTAGCGAACCACCAGCGGGAACGCCGCAGGGTCCGCGCTGCCCGGCACGGTCAGGCTCGCAAAGCGAAGCTCCAATCGGTCAGCGATTCCATCGCCATTGCTGTCGATGGTCGCCAGAGCGTAGCTCGCAGGATCAAGCAGCGTGCCGCCAAGCGTCACGGAAAGGCTGCCAGCCACAAAGCCCAGTTGCCCCGCCGCGCTCACCAGATCGTCGCTCAGAACGACACCCGCAACCGTCCCGCGCGGCAGCACGGCCGTCAGGGTCACCTCCGCCGTCTCGCCGATGCCAAGGTCCGTCACCCCGGCCCGCACAGCCCCATCGCCCGTGTCAGGATTGCTTGTCGGCGGAACCGGGATCACCTTCGCCAAGGTCACCACCGTCGAAGGCGCCAAGGTCACCTCCGCCCCGTCCGAAATCGGCCCATAGACCCGTTCGCCACCCCCAACACCCGGAAGCGAACCAAAACCTGTCGTCACCACATTGGGAAGCACGGTCCCGACCAGCACACTGTCAGCCACCCGCGCCGAATAGGTCACCGTCGCCACCTCACCCGGCAGCAGCCGCGCCACGGTCACGTCGTTCACGCTCGCAAAGCTGGTGGTCACGCCACCAATCAGCAGCGTCGCAGGCCCCTCGGCCACCAGCCCGGCCGCCGCCACATCGGCCAGCAGCATCCCGTATCCAGGTCCCTCGCCAAGGTTGCGAAGCACAACCTCGTACCCCACCAGAACCCCGGCCTCGGCAACCAGCGGCACAACCGTCTTCGCAATCCGAAGATCCGGCTCGACAAGATCGGCACTCGCGCTCGCAGTGATCGGCGCGATCGCCCCGTTAGCCGTGTTGAACGTCAGGCTCGCCGGCAGGTCCAGCTGGTCGCCAGACGCATTGGCCGCGATATCCAGCGCAGTCGCGGTGTAGCGAACCACCAGCGGGAACGCCGCAGGGTCCGCACTGCCCGGCACGGTCAGGCTTGCGAACCGCAACTCGATGCGGTCGGCAAGGCCATCGCCGTTCAGATCGACCGTCGACAGGGTGTAGCTCGCCGGGTCAACCAACGTGCCGCCAAGCGTCACCGACAGCGTTCCCGGCTCGAACCCAAGCTGGCCGGCAGGCCCCCGCAGGTCATCCGTGAGGAGCAGCCCCGCAACCGTCCCGCGCGGCAGGACGGCCGTCAGTGTCACCTCGGCCGTCTCGCCGATTCCAAGGTCGGTCACCCCGGCCCGCACGGCCCCATCGCCCGTATCCGGATTGCTCGTCGGAAGCACCGGGATCGCCTTCGCAAGCGTCACCACCGTCGAAGGCGCCAGCGTCACCTCCGCCCCGTCCGAAATCGGCCCATAGACCCGCTCGCCACCGCCAACACCCGGGAGCGATCCGAACCCGGTCGTCACCACATTGGGAAGCACTGTCCCCACCAGAACCGTGTCAGCAATTCGCGCCGAATAGGTCACGGTCGCCACTTCACCCGGCAGCAGCCGCGCAACCGTCACATCGTTCACGCTCGCGAAGGTGGTGGTCACCCCGCCAATCACCAGCGTAGCTGGCCCCTCGGGCACCAGCCCAGCTGCCGCCACATCGGCCAGCAGCATGTCGTAACCAGGCCCCTCGCCAAGGTTGCGAAGCACAACCTCATAACCCACCAGAACCCCGGCCTCGGCAACCACCGGCACCGCCGTCTTCGCAATCCGAACATCCGGCTCGACAAGGTCAGCGCCGATGACATCCACGATAAAGCCAGAGCCATAGTCCAGCGCCGCCGGCAGGATCAGCAGGCTGCCGCTGTCGTTCGCGGCAGTGTCGGGCACCCGGGTCACGACCGAGATGACAATCTCGTTCTCGCCGACACCGGTAAAGTTGACCGTGCCGAAATCCCAGGCGATCCGGTCGGCACGGCCATCGCCATCGGTATCGGTCAGCACCGGCGTGGGGTTCGGGTTGCCGGCGGTTACGCCCGCGCCAAGCGCGATTGTGGGCGTGCCAACCAGCTCCAGCGACCCGGCATCGGCAAGACCCAGCAGGCTGTCCGTCACAATGATCGAGGTCGAGCCCGTCGGCAGCGTCACCACCAGATCATAGATAAGCAGCTCGCCGATCGCGAGGTCGACCAGCGCCGGGCGGAACTGCTCGCTGCCGGTGTCGACCAAGCCGGTCCCCGTAATCACCTTGTCGATGTTGGGCACGCCGAAGGTGTAGGTATCCGTCACCAGATCGGGCCGCCCGCCCGGCCCTTCAACCGAGTCGAACGCAGCCGACGCCACATTGGGAACGGCCGCCCCCGGCGGCACGCTGCCGATCACCGCCTGATACTCGATCACCGTCTCGGCGTTCAGCTCCAGTGTCGGGATGCTCACGCTCACGCCCGGCCCGGTCACCACCCCCGGCCCCGACAGCACGACAAGGCTTCCCGGCACCAGGATCAGGTCCCCGGTCGAAAGATTGTCGGTCAGAAGGATATCGCGCGCAGCCGCAGTCGATTCCCCGATGTGCGACAGCGTCAGCCGGTAGGTCACCACGTCCCCCGGAGAGCCCGTGATCGCGCTGCCAATCTTGTCCAGCACCAGCAAGGGCTCGACCACCTCGACCGACACAGCCGACGACCGCGCACCCAGCGGGGTGTCCAGAACAGCAGGCAGCAACAACACCCGGCCAGGCCCAGCCGCGTTCGACGCAATGTCGGGGACGACCGCCGTGTAGCGGATCACGATGTCGTTGTTCGTCGGATCGTTGTCTCCAGGCAGAGACACCGTCCCCAAATCGAACAGCAGCCGGTCGTCGATTCCATCCGCATTGGTGTCGGTCGCAGTCAGCGCATAGGCGGCCACAACCCCGCCGATCTCCACCGTCACCGTGCCCGGCAGCAGCTCCAGCGTGCCGAATGTCGCCAACAGCGTGTCGGCAATCAGAACCGGGCCAAGCACGCCTTCGGGGATGGTGGCGCGCAACTCCAGGTCGACCCGCTCCCCGATCACCAGGTCCGTGACCAGCGGATTGAACTGCCCGCTTCCCGTCAGGCTGTCCGAGGTTGCCGTGATCCGCTTCACGAACTGCTGCGGCCCCGTCACCTCGACCGTCGCACTGCTGGACCCGGAATCCGGCCGCCCGCCCGGCCCCGGCAGGCTGTCCCAGCCCAGGGTCGCGCTGTTCACCAGCGTCGATGGCAACAGGTTCGCGTCATCGATCCGCGCCTGGAAGCTGATCAGCAGCGTGTCGCCCCGGGCAAGCGTCGCCCCCGTCACCCGCAAGCCATTGGCCGGCGGCGAGGGGTCG
>JBGTBK010000397.1:0-4234 GCA_041749355.1 Sandaracinobacter sp.
TCCAGCCGCGGCCCCTCGCCCAGGCGCTCGCGCAGGGCAGTTTCCACCCGGGTGATCGCATTCGGCCCGATCCGGCCGACCTGTTCAGCGGCCTGCATCCGGATGGTCCTCGGCCAACTGCTCCGTGCTGCCGCCGCAGGCCAGCACCTTCTCGGGCTGCGGGCGGCGCTTGCGGCTTGGCGCTGCCTGCCATTCCACGTCGCTGTCGGCCGCGCGCGTCCTGCGCTCGTCGAAGTGGAAGTCCACCTTCTTGCGGGATTGCGGGCCCCAGTAATCCACCTTGCCCAGGTCATAGAATTTCCGCTCGAAGCCGGCCTTCAGGAAGGCCTTCAGGCAGCCCAGCAGATAGCGCCGCCGTTCGCCCGAGCCTGCCCATGGGTAGGAGAAGAAGGCCTTCTTCATGTAGAAGCGGCGGTAATTGTTCATCACCCGGTCCAGAAGCTCGCCACGGTCCATTGCCGCCGGCTTCATGATGGGGGTGACAAAGTTGTACTTCTCGTAGTCGAACACCTCCACCTTGTCGCCGAGCTCCTTGAACAGGTCCGAGAAGGGCCAGGGCGTGTACATCGACCAATTGGCAAGGTCGGGCTTCCAGTCGCAGGCCATGCGGTAGGTTTCCTCGAGCGTCTCGGCTGTCTCGTTCTCCAGCCCCACGATGAACTGCGCCTCCACCACGATTCCCGCGTCGCGCAGCAACTGGATGGCGCGGCGGTTGTCCTCGATCGTGGTTTCCTTGTTGAACAGGTCGAGGTTCATCTGCGCGGCTGCCTCGGTGCCGAGGCTGACGTGGATCAGGCCCGCCTTGCGGAACAGCGGAAGCAGCTCGGCGTCGCGCAGGATGTCGGTGACGCGGGTGTTGATGCCCCAGAGGATCTTCAGGTCGCGGCGGATCAGCTCTTCGCAGAACTGGATGAACTTCTTGCGGTTGATGGTGGGCTCCTCGTCGGCGAGGATGAAGAAGCCGACGTCATGGTCGCGCATCAGGCCCTCGATCTCGTCGACCACCTTGATCGGATCGCGCACGCGGTAATCGCGCCAGAATTTCCACTGGCTGCAGAAGCTGCAGGTAAACGGGCAGCCGCGCGCCATGTTGGGGATGGCAACCCGGGTGCCGAGCGGGATGTAGGTGTATTTGCTCCAGTCGAGGATGCCCCAGTCGGCAACGATTCCGTCGAGGTTCTTGACCGTGGGGGCGGCAGGAGTGGCGACCACCTTGCCGTCGTCGAGATAGGCGAGGCCCTTGATCGCGGCGCGGTCGGCCGGCCAGCGGCCCTCGGCGACTGCGCGCACGAACTCGATGATGATCTCCTCGCCCTCGCCGCGCACGATCGCGTCGATCCAGGGCGCTTCGGCAAGTACCTGCCGGTACATGAAGGTCGCGTGCACGCCGCCAAGCACGGTCACCGCGTTTGGCAGCACCTCCTTCGTCATCTGCAGCACGCGCTCGGCGGTGTAGATGCTTGGCGTGATCGCGGTTGTTCCCACCAGGTCCGCGCCCGAGGCTGCGATCATCTCGCGCAGCCGGTCGTCGGGGATGTCGTGCGTCATCGCGTCGATGAACTGGATGTCGGGGAAGCCCGCCGCCTTCAGCGCGCCCGACAGATAGGCGGCCCAGGCTGGCGGCCAGCTGCCTGCGATCTCCGCCCCGCCGGAGTGGTAGTTGGGGTGGATGAACAAGATGCGCACTGGACGACTCCCTTCGACTGTCCAGAAATCTGGACAGTCGGTGGTCAGGCGTCCTTGACGCGGATCAAAGCCGGGACGGGGTCAGGCGGCCGGTTTCGCGGCTGTCTCGTCGATCCAGCGCCGCACTTCGGATTCGAGCACGCTCAGCGGAACGGCGCCCATTCCCAGGATCACATCGTGGAACGCGCGCTTGTCGAAGCGGGGGCCGAGCTTTGCCTCTGCCTCGCTGCGCAGCCGGCGGATCGTCAGCTCGCCCAGCTTGTAGGCCAGCGCCTGGCCGGGCCAGCTGATGTAGCGGTCCACCTCGTTCACGATCTCGAGCTCGGAGAGCGCGACATTCTCGCGGAAATAGCCAAGCGCCTTGTCGCGCGACCAGCCATATTCGTGGATTCCGGTGTCGATCACCAGCCGCACCGCGCGCCACATCTCGTAGCTCTGTCGGCCGAACTCCTGATAGGGGGTCTCGTAGATGCCCATCTCCTGGCCCAGCCACTCGGTGTAGAGGCCCCAGCCCTCGCCATAGCCTGAGAAATAGAGCTCCTTGCGGAAATCCGGCCGCTCGGGCGCCTCCAGCGCAAGGGCCGCCTGGAAGCTGTGGCCCGGCGTGCATTCGTGCAGCGCAAGCGCCGGCAGCGTGTAGAGCGGGCGGCTCTCCAGCCGGTAGGTGTTGAAGAGGCAGTTCTGCAACCCGCCGCGCCCGCTGGTGTAGATGGGCGCAATCTCGGGCGGCACGGGCACGATGCCGTGGCGGAAGCGGGGCAGGGTGCCGACCGTCTCGTTCATCCGGCCATTGGCCTTCATCACCACATAAGCCGCCTCGGCCAGCAGCTGGTGCGGGGTCTGGGCATAGAATTGCGGATCGGTGCGCAGAAAGGTCATGAACTCGGGGAGCGTCCCCTTGAAGCCCGTGCTGCGCATGGTCGCTTCCATGTCGGCGCGGATGCGGGCGACTTCCTTCAGGCCGATCTGGTGGATTTCGGCCGGCGTCAGTTCGGTGGTGGTGAAGTCGCGGACCATCGCGCGGTAGAAGGCCCGGCCGTCGGGAAGCTCGGAGGCGCCGGTCGTTGCCCGGGCCTTGGGCCAATATTCCGTGCGCAGCATGGTCAGCAGCCGGGCGTAGGCGGGCGCCGCTGCATCGCGGATCGCGGCTGCACCCTCGGCCTTCAGCCTTGCCTGCTCGGCGGGCGGGATGCTCGCCGGCATTGCCGCGAACGGGCCCCACAGCGGGCTTGTTTCGCCGGTGGCAAGGAAGGGCTCGACGGTGGCGTCGCGGCCTTTCAGGGTGATGGCGGGATTGCTGAAGCCGCGCGCAAGCCCCGTGCGCATGTTGGCGATATTCTCGTCGAAATAGCGGGGGATGTCGCGCAGGCGGCCGATGTAGCGGCGATACTCGTCGGCGGTCTCGAACCCTCGGCCGCGCGGCGGCGCCAGAGTCCAGAAGAAGGTGTCGGTGTTGAAGGGGATCTCATGCATCCGCCAACGGACCTGGTTTGCCTCGATCTCGACCGCGGTGCGGAACACCTGGGCGTTGATCCGCTCGTTGGGCGACAGCTGGTCGAGAGGGATGCGGTCGAGTTCGGCCAGGACCTTTTCCCAATAGGCCAGGCGCGCGGCCTGCGAGGCGGGGTCGACGCGCGGAAGCCGGTCAGTCTGCGAGCCAGGGCCAAAGCCTTCGGTGCGGGCTTCCTCGGCCCGGCGCCATTTGAACTCGGCGTCATAGAGAGCCTTCAGCCGGGCATCCTGCGGGCCGGCTGCGGCCGGGCTTGCGCCGGTTGCGGGCGAGGCGACGGCTGGGGCCGCAACAATCCAGAGGGCGAATGCGGCTGCGACCCCTGTCCATCCCGACATCTGCAAATCCCCTGTCCCTTTAGTTGCACACTTGTGCGAGGCGGGCCCATTGCGGCCAGTCGCAACCTGCAGGGGATTTCAGCAAGCGGCAAGCTTCCGGCGGATCAAGCCGACCTGCCGGTCAGAGCCCGGCGGGAAAGTGCGCGCCCCCGTCCGCGATTCGCTCATCGAACCGCCATGAGGGCAAATCCTGTGAGACCGAAAAGTTAATCGCAGCACATATCAGCACGAACGGTGCCGAACAGGTCCGCTTCTCCGAGGCCCGATGCCGTCCGGGCGGAAGGCCCTTGCCCCGCGCTTGACATCGCAGGGTGGCGGCGCCCAATCGACACCGCCCGACGCCCCGGGCCAACCCCACATCGGCAGGCTCCGCGATGACAGCTTCCTTCTTCGAGACCCTCGACACCCCCGCGCCGGACGCGATCCTGGGCCTTGCTGCCCAGTTCCGCGCCGACTCGCGCGCCCACAGGATCGACCTCGGCGTTGGAGTCTATCGCGACGGGATCGGGCGCACGCCCGTGATGCGCGCCGTGAAGGAGGCCGAAGCCCGGCTGCTCGCCACCCAGGAGAGCAAGAGCTACCTCGGCCTCGAGGGGGACATGGGCTTTGTGGAGCGGATGGCCGAAATCGTCTTCGGCGAGGCGCACGGTCTCGGCGACCGGTTGGGCGGCCTGCAGACTGCCGGCGGCACCGGCGCGCT
>JBGTBK010000398.1:0-1513 GCA_041749355.1 Sandaracinobacter sp.
GCCGTGCAGCAGCAGATCGCCGCCAATCGTGCCGGCCATCACGGCCGACAGCGCCAGCAGCGGATCGACCTGCATCTGCCCGGCCAGCGCACCGGCCGCCAGCGCAGTCGCATCCTCCAGCAGCAGGCTCAGCAGCACCACAGTCCCGAAGAACAGCACAGGCTGAGCTGTCAGCATCCCCAGCACCAATGCAGGATCGGGCAGCATCACCCCTTCCCCCGGCCCAGCAGCGCCAGGATCTGCCCGCGCGACAGCCACAGCAGCAGCGCCGCCGACAGCCACACCGACACCGCCATCGCAAACAGCAGCCCGCCATCGCTCGTCCCGTCGGCGTTCACCACCGCCACGCCCAGCGGCGTGAACAGGTGGAACAGGATCGCGCCCGAAATCACCCCCAGCGCCATCAGCGCACCCAGCGGTCGCATCCAGCGGAACCTTGCCGTCAGCGACAGCAGAAGCAGCCCGCTCGCCACCAGCTCCGCCGAGCCGATCACATATTGCGAGAACAGCCCATCGGCTGCGAACAGGCCGGGAATTCCCAGGCCGGTCGCCCAGCCATCCAGCGTGCCAAAGATATACTGCGTCTCGGGCGAGTTGGTGAACTTGAAGAACAGCGACTGCACGAAGACAAAGGCGATCCACAAGGTCAGCGCCAGCGGAAGCCAGCGGCGGTTCGGCGTGCCAGCGCCGGCAGAGGCAGGGGCCGCGCTCATCCCAGGACCTTGGGCCAGTTGGCATCGGCCTTGGCGATATGGCCCGGAATGTCGGCCGCCCAAGTCTTCCCCACCGAAGCGTCATAGTTCAGATAGAGCTTGCCGTTCACGATCTTCCAGACCTTCGGATCGGCCGGCGCAGTATAGCCCTGCGAAACCGCCCAGGCACAGTATCCGCCATATTGCGGCGCATAGCGGGCCGGATCCGCCTTGAAACGGTCCCGGTTGGCAGCGCTCGCGAAGCGATACTCGGCCCCCTTCCAGCTCGCAGTGAAGGCCTTGCTGCCCTCCACCGGCTTGCCGTCCGTGAAATAGGCGACAGGGTCGTGGCCGCTCACCGCAACCCGGCTGAAGATGCCGGTATAGACCGGGTCCTTGGCGGCAAGGGCAGGCTGAGCGCCGCCGGCCGCAAGTGCGGCTGCAACGAGAAGCAGGCGAAAGGGGTTCATCGACCAGTTCCTTTGCGTGTGGGCCGCTCCAGTGCCGCCCGATGCTCCCTCAATGGCCTGCGCCGCGTCGCGCGGGAAATGCCGGCTTCCTATTCTTTCGATAGCCACAGCCTATGGTACCGCGCCCCCGGCCCCCAGCCCGGCGATACCCGCAGCCTATCGACTTCATGCAGCCGGCAGGGGTTTCCCCCATCGCCCGCACCGGCCACAATCACGGGATGAACCCGTTGCGAAGCCTTGCGGCCGCCCTGGCCGAAGCGCGGCACAGCCGCCAGCAGTGGGAGCCCGCCTACGACGCCATGGTCGCGGACCTGCGCGCAGCAGGGGCCGGCGAAGCCGTGGCAGCCCGCG
>JBGTBK010000399.1:0-3305 GCA_041749355.1 Sandaracinobacter sp.
CCGACGCCCGCGCCGTCGCCTCCTCGGCCACCGGCGCCGACGTCCGCGTGCTCAACACCGGCGATCTCGTGCTGAACGGGGTCTCGATCCGCGCCTCCAAGGCGTCGGACGACACCTTCTCCGACACCACGGCCGGCAGCAGCCTGAAGGCGGCGAGCGGCATCGCAATTGCCGCCGCCATCAACGAAAGCTCGGCCGAAACCGGAGTCACGGCAACCGCCGCGCCCACCCAGATCGACGCCACCACCACCACCGTCATCGGCACCAGCGCCACGGCGACGCTGGTGATCAACGGCACCTCGATGGACATCGCACTCGCCTCCACCGACAGCGCACAACAGACCCGCGAGAAGGTGGCGACCGCCATCAACAACAACAGCGGCTCCACCGGCGTCACCGCGGTCGACAACGGGCGCGGCGGCCTCTCCCTCACCGCGGCAGACGGGCGCAACATCTCCGTCTGGTTCGACAGCGACGAAGCGGCAGCCGCCAACTTCGGCCTCGCCGGCGCCACCATCGCCGGCACCGGCACGACCTACACGGCAACCGGCGTGACCGATCCGGCGGACGTGTCGGCGGCCACGGTGAACACGGCCTATTCCACCGTCACGCTGTCCTCCTCCAAGGCAATCGACGTCCGCGCCGGCAGCCAGGGCTTCTCCACCACCTCCAACTTCACCAACCTGGGCTTCGAGGAGAACCGCTACGGCGCAGACCTCGGCGGCCTGAAGATCAAGGACGTCGACATCTCCACCCAGGACGGCGCAACCGCGGCCCTGAACTCCATCGACGAGGCGCTGAAGAGCATCTCGATCAACCGCGCCGAACTCGGCGCCGTGCAGAACCGCCTGGAAGCGACCATCAACAACCTGACGAGCGCGAACACCAACACCGTCGCCTCCCGCTCGCGCATCCAGGACGCCGACTTCGCCGCCGAAACCACGGCACTCGCCCGAGGGCAGATCCTGACCCAGGCGGCGCAGGCGATGCTGGGGCAGGCGAACCAGAGCCAGCAGGGGGTGCTGCAGCTCCTCCGCTAGGCGACGGTTAGCGCAAAGCGCTAATCCGCGACTCTAGCGGGAGCTCGGCCGGCGAGCGAAAGGGCGGGGGCCTCCACCCCCGCCCTTTTGACTCGTCCGACGGCGCGGCTTTGCCGCGCCAATGTGTTCGTCGTCCCGGACTTGATCCGGGACCCCATGCCGCCATGGCACTGAGGCACGGGCACGAATCAATTCCCCCAAAGCAGACACGGCGGCCAAGCCGCCGGCTGCGCCCCGACCACCAACCCCAAAACAAAAAGAAAGGGGCGCCGCCCCTTCCACCCCCGGCAGGGGCCGACGGGCCCCTGCACCCCGATCTTCCCGCCAGCCCCGCGAGGGGCAGGGCGAGGCCACACCCCGCCGCGCCGCAACCCGGCGCAGCCGCACAAACCCCGTCACCCCGGGCTTGATCCGAGGCCCAGCTTCCTGTTCACTCGCCCTCCAACCGGGGATGCAAAGAATGGCACTATTCGAATCAGGTCAGATGGCACTTATTTTAGGCTCAGCTTTTGCTGGATTATTGTTTGTTTGCCTGCCCAAAATACTAGAACGATCCTTGGATAAGATATCTGATGTCGAGCGTACCAGAAACATCGTAAATTATGCATTAATTCTGATAAATTTGGCTATATCTGGAGCTGTATTTGTACAAGTTGCGAATCAAACAAGGGGGCCATATTGGTTAGGGGCGTTGGGATACTTAACAGGTGTTGCACTTGGTCGGCAGATTATTCGCGTCCGTGCAAACTAAGATGCCATCTGAGATCTGTAGAAATCGGGCGACACTAATTCCGGGGACACAATACTTATCTCGGTTCTGTTCGTGCACCCAACCTGTCCTACACCCCCAAAACCTGCCAGCCTCAGGCCCGCTCTTTCCCCCGTTGATCCCCACAAGACGCCTCTGTCCTACAGGGCCCATTCCATGCAACGCGCCTGCGCTCGTGCGCAGGAGTCAGTGTGAAATTCGTGAAGTTTCGCGCGCACGGGCACTGACAATGGCGACGGGAAGCCTGCCCCGGCGAAAGCCGGGGAGCCCTTGGCGATCGCAGGCCCTTGGGTGTTACAGTACCACAATCGGCGGTTCCCGCGGTCGGCCGGCGGCAGAGCCGCCGAGTCCGACTGAAGAACCAGAACAGCAAAGTTGCGGGCGAAGCCCGCTCGTCAGTCCTGTCCGCTTCGCGGCAGGCTGGCCGGGCCTGCGGCGAGTCTGAAGGCGTTCAGCTGCGCTGACCTGCGGTTCCGCCGGATTGCTGCGCAATCCGTCTCCAGGCTTCAGCCGCCTCCGGCCGAAAAAGACCCCGGCCGTCAGTGACAGCCGGGGCCCAGTGGGTCGCTGAATGCTTACTAGCCGGAAATCAATCGTTATCCCAGCCCCCAAGACGGTTACGAACCTTATCAAGTGCAACTTTCTTGATCTGGCACACCCGCGCCGCGCCAACGCCCAGCGTCTGGCCGATTTCCTCCAGGTTCAGCTCCTCCACGAAGTAGAGCTGCAGCACGAGCGCCTCCCGCTCCGGAAGGTCGCGGATGGCGGCGGCGATGGCGGTTTTCAGGTCGCTGCTGCTCAGCCGGTCGAAGGCGTCTGGCTCGTCGGCGGCGAACCAGATGCTGTGATCGGAATAGACCTCGTCGATCGATTCGTAGCGGATGCCCTGGGTGGCAGACAGCATCTCGCGCAGGTCCGCCTCGCTCACGCCCATCTCGGCCGCCAGTTCGGCATGAGACGGCGCCCTGCCGAGCGACCCCGCCAACCGCTCCCGCGCGCCGTTCAGATCCCGCCGCTTGCGCAACGCCGAGCGGCACATGGTGGCTTGCTTGCGCAGCGAATCGATCATCGCGCCCCGGATGCGGACGCTGGCGTAGGTGGAAAACACGGCCTGGCCCCGGTCCTCGAAATTGCGCGCCGCCTCGATCAGCGCCACCATCCCGGTCTGCACCAGCTCCTCCACGTCCAGCGCGGTCGAGACCCGGGCATGGGTGTGCCAGGCGATCTTGCGCACCAGCTGCATGTGGGTGCGTACCAGCCGGTCCGGGTCAGGCCGGGGCTGGCTGCCCGGCGTGTAGAGGCCAAGGGCGTTGGCAGCGCGTGCGTCCATCAGGCCTTCTCCATCATGTTGCCAACAAGTTCTTCGCCGACCACCGCGATCACCTCGACAGCGCGGCTGTCCTGAAGCTCGGAAAAGGCGAGAACAGGGATTGCGGGCCGCAGCCGCAACAGGCGCCACAAGGCGCGCCGCGGCCCGGGCTGGGTGACGAGCGCAA
>JBGTBK010000400.1:0-7314 GCA_041749355.1 Sandaracinobacter sp.
GGAGCTGCTCCACCAGCCCCTGCGCGTTTCCGTGCCCGCCGCCCGCAAAGGCCGTGCAGCCGGCGCGCGCCGAAAACCAGCCGATCAGCGCGGCCGCCAGGATCACCAGCGGGAAGGGCGCTGCAAAGATGTAGAGCGCGACAAAGGCCGCGAATGCGAGGCCCGCCAGCACCCGGTTGCCCACCAGTCGCTTGCCCAGCCGCACCAGCGCCTGCGCGATGAGGGCGATCACGGCTGCCCTGAGGCCGAAGAACAGGCCCTCCATCGCCGGCACATTGCCAAGCGTGACGTAGAGGATCGACAGGCCCAGCATGGCGAGGAAGCCGGGCAGGATGAAGAGCGTGCCGGCAATGATCCCGCCGGCCACGCCGTGCATCCGCCAGCCGATGTAGGTCGCCAGCTGCTGCGCCTCGGGCCCCGGCAGAAGCATGCAATAGTTCAGCGCATGCAGGAAACTGCCCTCGTCCACCCACTTGCGCTCGTCGACCAGCTCGCGGTGCATCAGGGCAATCTGCCCGGCCGGCCCGCCGAAACTCAACAGACCGATGCGGCCCCAGATGCGGGTGGCCTCGCGAAGGGTTGGAAGCACGCGCGCCATCGGGCCGACCCTGTCAGAAACGCAGGCCGGCGGTAACCCCCGGCTTGCCCCTAGGCGCCGACTTCGGCTGGCGCCTTCAGGCCCACTTCCACCTGCCCTGGCGGCGGGTCTGCGAGCGTCAGCCGGTCGAGCACCTCGGCGGTTGCGTCGCGCACGGCCAGCATCACCAGCCGCAGGTGGCATTCGCTTTCCGGCAGGCAGTTGTCGCAGGGTTCATAGGCCATCCGCGAGGCACAGGGGACAAGGGCAAGCGACCCGCGCGTGATCCGCACGATGTCGCCATAGCTGATCTCCGACGGGGCCTTTTCCAGCCAGTAGCCGCCGGCACGGCCGCGCTTGGTGCCGACGATCCCCTCGCGCGACAGCTCGGACAGGATCACGGTCAGGAATTTTCGCGGGATTCGCTGGGCATCGGCGATCTCGCCGATCTGCACCGGTCCGTCGCCGTGCCGTCCTGCCAGATAGAGCAGCGCCCGCATGGCATAGCGCGATTTCATGTTGAGCATGGCGCGGCCGCATTGCGCCGACAGGGCGATCTTTACAACCCTTTTGGCAGACTTTGGGCCATGTTTTCAGCGTACGGGGTGTCAAATGCGGCTGTCTGCGGACGTTAAGGCTGGAAGGCCTTGTGTCATCCCGGCGCCTTCGTTCCGGGTTCGGAAGCGTGGCGATCATCCGCGAAAAGGGACGAAGCAGCAGGTGAACAGCATGGCCTACACTCCGCGGCCGGTCGGCGCCGACGAGGCAGACAGGCTCGATGCGCTGCTTGCGCTGAACATCCTCGACACGGCCCCGGAACCCGAATTCGACACAATCACCAGGCTGGTCGCCAGCGTCTTCGACGTGCCGATGGCGCTTATCAGTCTGGTCGACGCCAACCGGCAGTGGTTCAAGTCCAGTGTCGGACTGGAGGCGACCGAAACGCCTTGCGACATCTCCTTCTGCGGCCACGCCATTGCATCGGACGAACTCATGGTCGTTCCCGACGCGACGAAGGATTTCCGCTTTCGCCAGAACCCGCTGGTGCTCGGCCCACCCAACGTCCGCTTCTATGCCGGCGCGCCGCTTAAGCTTGCGTCGGGCCACCGCATCGGAACGCTGTGCATCATCGACACCAGGGCGCGTGCGCCGATGAGCGCGCGCGAGCAGGAGATCCGCGCCACCGCGCCGGACGAGCCGATTGTCCTGCTGGCCGACAGCACCGAGCTGATGCAGGTGCTGATGAACCTCGCCATCAATGCGCGCGACGCGGTCGAGGGCCAGCCCGACGGCTGCGTGGAGTTGCGTGTCGGTTGCTGGGCCCCGGGCGACGCGGCGCCCGAACCGCAGGTCGGCCGTCTGCCGGCTGGCCCGGCGGCCTGCATCGAACTGTCCGACAATGGCTGCGGGATTCCGGCCGATGTGCTGGGCCGGATCTTCCAGCCCTTCTACAGCAGCAAGGGCAATCGCGGCACGGGGCTCGGCCTGTCGGTCGTTGCCGGGATCATCGAGGCAGCCGGCGGGGGAATCTCCGTTGCCTCCACGGTGGGCAAGGGCACGCGGTTCACGATCCTCTGGCCGCTCGATCCCCCGCTCGATCCCCCGGTCGATCCCCCGGTCGATGCACCGGTCCGGCTGGCAGGCGCTTCTAGCCAGCCCGGCTGCCGACTGGCCGGGCGAACCGTGCTGGTCGTCGACGACAACCTCTCCATCGTCGAGCTTCTGCGAGGTCTGCTGGAGCAGATGGGGGCCGAAGTCGGCCCCTGCGGCTGCGCGGCCGATGTGCTTGCAGCGCTGGGCTCCGACCCACAGGCCTGGGACCTGCTGGTGACCGACTTCGACATGCCCGACATGGACGGCGCGGCGCTGGCAGCCGCTGCCCGCCTGCTGAAGCCCGACCTGCCGATCCTGCTCTGCACGGGCGCCCCTGGCCCTCATCTGGAGCGGCACCGCCACCAGCCGCTGTTCGATGCGATCATCGGCAAGCCGCCGACGGCCGAAAGCGTGCTGGCCGGTGCCGAAGCCGCGCTTGCGGCGAGGGCCTGATCGGCGGGGCGGCGACCTGCTGGTAGAAGCGCGGAAACGCTGGCACAAGCCGTAGGGGAAACGGCCGGAGCCAGCACCTATGCTTTCAAGGCCGAAGCGCAAGGGAGACAGCAGCCATGCCATTCCACACCCGGATCACCGACATGCTCGGGATCGACCATCCGATCGTGCAGGGCGGGATGCAGTCCGTCGGCATTGCCGAGCTTGCAAGCGCGGTTTCCAACGCTGGCGGCCTCGGCATCCTCACCGCGCTCACCCAGCCCTCGCCGGCAGCACTTGCAGCCGAGATCGAGCGCTGCCGGGGCATGACGGCCAAGCCCTTCGGCGTGAACGTCACCGTATTCCCGACCACCATGTCGCCCGACTATGTGGGCTATGCGAAGGCCGCGCTCGATGCCGGTGTCCGCATCTTCGAAACAGCCGGCACCCAGGCAGTGGTGGAGGTGTGGGAGGTGCTGCGGCAAGTGCCCGGCACCATCATCCTGCACAAATGCACCAGCGTGCGCCACGCGCTGTCGGCCGAGCGCAAGGGCGTCGACGTGATCTCCATCGACGGCTTCGAATGCGCCGGCCACCCCGGCGAGGATGACATCCCCGGCCTCATCCTGATCCCGGCAGCGGCCGACAAGGTGAAGATCCCGATGCTGGCGTCCGGCGGCTTCGGCGACGGACGGGGCCTGGTTGCAGCGCTTTCGCTGGGGGCCGAGGGCATCAACATGGGCACCCGCTTCTGCGCCACGGTCGAGGCGCCGATCCACCCGAACGTGAAGCAGAAATATATCGAGAATGACGAGCGCGGCTCGCACCTGATCTTCCGCAACTTCCACAACACCGCGCGGGTGGGCAAGAGCGACGTGTCGGACGAGGTGGTGCGCCGCCTGAAGAACCCGGACGCGAAGTTCGAGGATGTGCGCGAGCTGGTCTCGGGCGTGGCCGGCAAGGAGCTGCTGGACAGCGGCGACCTGTCGAAGGGCGTGTTCTGGGCAGGGATGGTGCAGGGCCTGATCCACGACATCCCGACCTGCCAGCAGCTGATCGACCGCATCATCTCCGAGGCGGAAACGATCGTGGACCAGCGGATTGCGGCCATGCGGCGGCCGCGCAATGCCGCCAGCCAGGCGGCCTGATCGCCGGTCCGGGAACGGGAGTCCGGGCAAGGAAGTTCGGGCACGGAATTGGGTGCAGCGCGCCCGACGCCGGAGGCGGTAACGGCCGTTATTTGCGGGCGCGCAACGCACGGCTGCCGCACCCGTCTATAGCGAAGGGTCTGACGTTCCGCGCGCGCCGAGGAGGCTGTCCTTGAACCTGAGCAACCTGGATTTCACATCCGTTCCGCTCGTGCGGCATTCGCTTGCGGTCCTCAGCCTGACGCCGCCGGGCGACGGACAGGAAGTCCGGGTCAGCCCCGAACTGTCTCCGTCCGAAACCTCGCTCGGGGTGTGGATCTGTCGTCTTGGCGAGGGCGTGCCGGGTCCCAGGGTGTCGATCAACATCCCGATCACTGCCACAATGAATGCGCTTTCGGCCGACTACCGCCCGCGAGAGGTGATGAAGGAGGCCGCCCGCTCGCTGTCGCAGTTGCAGGGGGACGCACTGGAAGGGGACTATGTCGTCGGGCTTGCAGCGACCGAGACGATGCTCCGCTTCGCGATGGACGCGGATGGCCGGGTCCAGCTTGCAGGCGAACAGGCCGATGATGTCCAGCCAATCCTGAAGGCTTTTCGCCTGCGGCGCCAGATCGAGCGCCTGCAGATCGAACCGATGTGGATCGACAAGAGCGTTCCGCGCGACTTCGCCGGCACCGTGATCCTGCGGGGGCATGCCAAGTCCAGCACGCTGCAGGACATCACCGACAGCATTCCGAACGGCTTCGAGGGGCTTCTCGTCTATTCCGACTGTGACCTTGGCGAGGTGCGGCTTCGCAACCTGCCGATGGCCGATGTCGCGATCGCCAGTTGCCACGGGGCAGCCGATGCCATTTTTCCGGGCGAGTTCAGCGGCTCGCTGCGGCTTGCCAACTCGGATCTCAGCTCCGTCAGGCTGCCCCGCGCGATCGGCGGCCATGTGCTGATCGACGGCTGCGACACCGACTATGCCACGCTGCTTCCAGATCGGGTGCGCAAGAGCTTCACCATGGTCGGTCGGTTCGGCGAAAGCCGGGAGAGCCTGCTGATGACGGCTCTGCCAATGAAGGTCGGCGATGCCATGGAGCTGGAGAACCTGCGCGCCACCATGACGTCCTTTCCCGAAATCGTGGAGGGACCGATCGCGGTCCGCAACTGCGACTTGTCGAATGCCCGGATCGACACCGACACGCCCGAGCTTCAGTTGATCGGATCCGATGTGACCCGGCTCGAGCTTGGCCCACTTGCTGTCCGCAACCTGTCCACCACCGGCTGCTTCGAGACGCTGCGCGAAACGGTGCCTGACTTCCGTTGCAGCCTTCAGGCCGGCCGGGAAGGCAGGCCGTTGTCCCCGCGCGAGATCGCGGCAGTGGCCGAGCCAGGCCCCCACATCAGCCGTTCGGACCTCGATCGGTTCGCGTCCTGCGGCAGCCAGCCCGACCGCTGAGGCCGGGTAGCCACTGACCTTGTCTTGGGCTGGGTGCCACACGAGGCCGGCACTGTTCCTTCCAGCAAGTGGAGGATCGAGTGCCTTGAATGGTTAACAGGCCCCGATTACCCGAAACCTAACCAACATTCGCCAAATTAACTGACAGTTTGTCAATAACCGGCTTGAAGTGGAGTTCCCATCTGTGTGAAGGTCCATCGTGGTTTTGGCGCTCGGAACGCCAAATTCGCAGTGTCGACCAGGAGGAGGGGTCGGCAGTCGGACAGAAGGGGGTCGCGGATGCGCTTTTCCTTGTTGCGTGATACTGTTCTCGTCGCCTCACTGACTTTGCTCCTGCTGCTCGAGGGGTGCTACGGCGCACTTTCAAACGGCCACAGCATCGCAACCTTCTGATGCCGGGCTGTCCAGCGGCTGCCGGCAGGGGCGCTGCGCAGGTCCGCCCGCCTTTTGGGGAACGGGCGCATGGCCGCAGGGTTGCCGCGGTCACCCCATTCCTCCCGAGGGGCCGGGGGTACCGGGGGCAGCACAATGCGCTCGCCGCCGCTGAACGGCATCCGGCAAACGGGCAGCAGCGGGCATGACGCCGGCCCTGGCGCATTTTCTGGCTGGGCTGACGATCATGGCCTCCGGCGCGCTTCTGGCGTCTGTCCTGGTTTCGTTCCTCCCCGCCCGGCGCCGCACCATCTGGGCCATGCTTGCAATCGTCTGCGGGGCGGTCGGGTCGGTCGCGTTCGGAGCGGGGATCGGGCGGTCCCTTCCCGACCGGATCGTTGCAACCCATGAAGCCCAGGACACGCTTGCCCGTGTCCACGAAACCCTGCCCGAGCTTGACCAACTGGAAGAGGCCGAACCGCTGATCGTATATGAACTCGAAGCGGCCTTCCACGACGCGTTCCTGGCCGGGACGGGCAGCGCGACCGTTCGGGCCGAACGGGCAGGGCATGCCATGGGGCTTGCGATCCAGCGCGCCCATCTTCGACACCTTTCGGGCCTTCCTGACCTTTCGGCCCGTCGCCTTATCGCGATCGAGCGGCAGATCGTGGAAGAGGAGGCGCGAATCGATCCCATGCGCTGCAGCATGGCAATCGCTTTGGCCGACCGGCCTTCGGCGCCGCCGTCGCCCCGCCTTCTCGAGCTGCGTCGGGCCGAGCTTCGGGCAAAGCTCGGAGCCGTTGTCGACCGCCAGGAAGATCTGCCGACATTCGACATTGTCGAGCGGCGCCATTTCGAGGTCGGCCTGAAGGCCCTTGCGGACCTGCGCAAGGACGGTCCGGCCCTTGCCCCAGACGCGCCGTGCCGGGCGCAGCGCGATTTCTATACCGCGCTTGAACAGCAGCCCCTGTCCCTGCAGGGCAGATGGGTTCGCTCGCGCAGGATCTACGGCAGCCGGGGCTGACGGTCGGCCTGGTCCGAACGGGCCAGCCGAGCGGGCCGGAGCTGCCCATTCATGGTGAACCTCCGGCAAAATATTTCGCTCATTTTCCCGGTTGCGGCCCACGCCGGCCTATCATGCCAGCAGCCCCATTTTCCCAACATGCTTGTGGACAAAAGGGCAGGGCGGCTTGCGCCGCACCAGATATGGTATCATTGATAGGGAAAGAGACAACCAGTTGTGATTGCCCATGCAGTTCGCCAACGGTCCGTTTCGGTCCTCGGGCCCCTTGGCAGGAGCGCAGATCTGATGAGCCAATCGGTGGCGGGATATGAAGCGAAGCGGCAGTGGCCGCTATGGGCGCTGGCTGGCGTCAGCCTGCTCTGGCTGCTTGTCACGCTTGCGGAAAGCGCAGGCCTGCCGCTCGCAGGGGGTCTTGCCGACCTTGCCGGGCGTTCGACCGCTCTCTTCCCGCCCCTGATCGTCCTGCTTCTGCTGCTCGCCTTCATGCCCACCGGGCGCCGGCCGATGGACATCGACGAGATCGAACAGCGGGTCGAATCGACCACGGTTGCGACCGCTGGGCTCGAGGAGCAGCTGCGCCGGATCGATGAAGCCCTTGCCGCCTGTGTCGCGAAGGTCGACCATCTGCGCGCGGCAGCCTCTGTCGAGGGCGAGGGCCTTGCCGCGACGTCGGCGGGGCTGGAAGTCGCTGCCGGCACCATGGCGCTGTCGGCGACCGACATGC
>JBGTBK010000401.1:0-1694 GCA_041749355.1 Sandaracinobacter sp.
CCCGACCGCGACGGGGTGGTGCGCGGCATCGACATCCTGTCCGACGGGGCCGGCCTTCGCGACCGGCACATGTCGGAACAGGTGGCGGCACTTGTGCAGCGCGACACGGCGGCGCTTGCGTCGGCCCGGCCCGATGCCGAAGCGCCGGTCTATGCCCGGGCCCGAAACCTCATTCCCTATGCCGGGCCTTCGGGAACCTATTCGCAGCTGAGCTTCGTCGACGTGCTGGAAGGCCGCGTGCCGCCCGAGGTGATCAAGGGCCGCGTGGTTCTGGTGGGCGCAACGGCAGCCGGCATGGGCGACCGCTTCTCGACGCCGATGTCGGGCACGCTGGAAACCATGGCCGGCGTGGAACTGCACGCCAATTATGTGGACAGCCTGCTGGCCGACCGGATGATCAAGCCGGTGCCGGGCGTTGTCTGGCTGGTCTGCTCGCTGCTGCCGGTGTGGGGCCTGATGATGAGCCTGCTGTTCCTGGGGCCGCGGATCAACCTGTGGCTGGGGATCGCGATCGGGGTGGCGGTGTTCCTCGTCACGCTGGTGGCGCTTGCCTTCTTCCGGGTCTGGTTGCCGCCTGCGATGGCGTTGATCGCGGTCGGCCTCATCTATCCGTTGTGGGGCTGGCGCCGGCTCGATCTGGCCAGCCGCTACATGGTAGCCGAGCTTCGCGAACTGCGCTCGGAGCCGGATGTGCTGCCACGCCAGCGCGCCGATGTGCAGGGCGATCCCGTTGAGAAGCAGATCGTGCTGATGCACGAGGCGATCCGCGACGTTCGCGACCTTCGGCGTTTCGTTGCCCAGTCGCTCGACAGCCTGCCCGATGCGGCCGTGGTGTCCGACCTCGACGGGCAGGTGATGATCGCCAACGATGCCGCCGACGCGCTGTTTGCCGCGCGCCTGTCCGGGCCCCTGCTTGGCCGCCCGCTTGCCGAGCTGTTTGGTGCACTCGACTTCGACCCGCGCCTGCCCGACCCGCGTGCGGTCGAGCTGCTGGCGGCGATGCGGGCGCAGACCCTTGCCCATGACGACGGCTATGAGACCCGGCTGGCCGACGGCACGAGCCTGGAGATCCGGGTTGCCTTTTTCACCGACTCCGAGCGGCGGCCGCTGGGCTGGATCTGTCGCTTTGCCGATATCACCGAGCTGCGCGCGTCCGAACGACAGCGTGAGGATGCGCTGCGCCTGCTGACCCACGACATGCGCGCGCCCCAGGCCTCGATCCTTGCCGTGCTGGAAGCCGAAGGGTCCAAGGTGCCGCCCGAACTGGCGCGCCGGCTGGAGCGCTATGCCCACCAGACGCTGAGCCTTGCCGACGATTTCGTGCACCTCGCCCGGGCCGAAAGCGGTCGGTTCGTGGTGGAGGGCTTCAACCTGTCGGAAGCCGTGCTGGACGCGGTGGACGATCTGTGGCCCCTGGCCGACGCCAAGCGCATCCGGATCGTGAGCGACGTGCCCGAGGAGGAGGCCTTCGTGACCGGGGACCGAGCGCTTCTGACCCGCGCCATCGCCAACCTGCTGGGCAATGCGATCAAGTACAGCGACGAACGCACCCGCGTGCAGGCCCGGGTTTCCGTGACCGACACCCAGGTGATCTGCGAGATTGCCGACGAGGGGCGCGGCATCGCGGCCGAGGATCTGGGCAAGCTGTTCGAGCCCTTCCGCCGCCTCGCACCGCCCGAAGGCGCGCCGGCTGC
>JBGTBK010000402.1:0-10009 GCA_041749355.1 Sandaracinobacter sp.
ACGCCGCGGCGGGCAAGCTTGTCGGCGCAGGCCGCCAGCGCCGCGATCGCGCGGTCCATCGCAGGCTCCGACAGGCGGCCGGATTGCAGCAATCCCTCGCCCAGCCGGACGATGCGGGAAAAGGCATCGATCACCTGGAAACTGCCCTCGCCATCCGGCCCATTCACCCTTCGCGCGATCAGCAGGCGGCAGTTGTTGGTGCCAAGGTCCAGGGCCGCAAAGGGGCCGCGCGGCGCCGGGGACAGGGGCTTGCCATCACGAAAGCCGCTGTCGCGGGGGCGCTCCGATGCGGGTTCGGCCCCTGCTGTTTGGTCCCCTGCCGGTTGGGGCCCAGCTGGTTGGGGCCCGACTGGCTGAGGGTGTCTTGCCCGATGCCTGGCATCGGCGCCCAGCGCCCTGCCAGCTCCCGTGTCGGCCATCGTCGTGTCGTCCTGTCCTCGCCCGAAGCAGCAAAGGCCTCAGGCACTTGGACCCAAGCTAGCAGGATGACCGGAATGCACAAGTGGGGCGGCAGATCCGCTACCTCTGCGCGCCATTGCATCGCATCGGACTCGTGGCTATAGCCCCGGCTTCCCAAGGCCTGGGCGCCGGCAAGAACCGGGGACGTAGCTCAGATGGGAGAGCGCAGCAATCGCACTGCTGAGGTCAGGGGTTCGATCCCCCTCGTCTCCACCAGGCCTGAAGGCGGCAGAAGCCAACGAAGTTGGCCTTCTGACCCACCGAAAGGCCGGCCCCCGGCCTTCGCCGGGGCAGGCGGCGTGCGGTCGGCCTCGCCGACCAACACGTCTGCCTATCCGAGCGGCGGCAGTTTGCCCCCCACGATGCGGACCCGCTTCCACCTCGCATGTTCGCCGGCCAGCAAGGTCACGTCGCGGCGGCGAACGCCAAACAGCCCGGCAAGATAGCGCAGCAGATGCTCGGTCGCCTTTCCGTCCTCGGCGACTGCCGCAATGTCGACCAGCAGCAGCCCGGCCTCCTCGCCGCGAATGCGGTCTGCCCGCGCGCCCGGCCGGGCCTTCACGCTAAACAGCCAGCCATCGCCGTCGGCGCGAATGGCGGGACCGGATGGCGCGGTCATGCCATGCTGCCCATCAGCCCGGCCGCCTCTGCCGCAGCAGGGCTTCCTGGGCGGTCGACGCCGCAAGCGTCCCATCCGCCGTGTAGATCAGCGCCCGCGACAGGCCGCGCCCGCCCTGGGCCGACGGGCTTTCGCAGGCAAACAGCAGCCACTCCTCCACCCGGGCTGGTCGATGGAACCACATGGCATGGTCCAGGCTCGCCATGAACAACGTGGGGCTGGGCATCGGCAGGGTGTGCGGCAGGGCAGCCGTGCCTGCCAGCCAATAGTCCGACATGTAAGCCATCAGGGCCGCCTGCTCGGCAGGACCGGCGCCGGCCCCGCTCGGCAGCCGCATCCAGATCGCGCGCTCGGGCGCGGCACCTTCGGTGCGCAGAAAGCTCCGGGGGTCGACCGGCTTCACCTCGACAGAGCGGCCGGGATCACTCCACCGTGCCCGCAGCCAGTCAGGCAGTCGATCAGCCATCGAGACCGCAAGCTCGGGGAGCGACTGCAGTGAGTCCGGCCCCGGAATTCCATGCGGCAGCCGGGACTGGTGGTCGAAGCCCTGCTCCGACGAATGAAAGCCGCATTCCATATGGAAGATGGGCTCGCCGCCCTGAATCGCGATCACCCTGCGGGTGGAAAAGCGGCCGCCATCCCGTGTGCGGTCCACCTGGTAGATCACCGGCGAATGCACACGTCCGGCCCGAAGAAAATAGCCGTGCAGCGAATGCACGCCCCTGACCGGACCCACGCCGGGGGCAGTTTCGACATCCGCGACCGTGTGCACGGCGGCAGTCAGCGCCTGCGCCAGCACCTGGCCCCCGAACAGCGCCTCATTGGCATTCTGCTGGTTCAGCCGGTTGCGGAACAGGTCGCGATCCAGGCGCTCCAGGGCAAGCAAGGCCCGCGCGTCTCGTCCGTCCCAATTCTCGACAACCGCCATTCCACGCCACCTCATCCTGCCTGCAACTGTCCTGATTGCAGATTTGCCGGCCCGTTACCCATTTTTGATTGGCGACAGGCCCCCAAGCCATGGCTATCCAATATGGCTATGGCAACGTCTCCCGAAGGCCCGACCCGCGCAAAACCCGGAACCCGTGGTGCAAGGACTCGCGCGCGCCTTATGGAGTCTGCCCGCGAAATGCTGAAGACAGCCTCCCCGCTGGACCTGACGGCAATCGCAGTTTCCCGCGCAGTAGGCACAGCGCCCCCCAGCTTCTACGTCTATTTCGCCGACACCCGCGACCTGCTGCTGGCGCTGGCGTCCGACGCATCCGACGCGATGAAGGCCATGGAACGCCATTTCGAGCCGCCGACGATGCCACCTGACAACCCGCTGGCCTGGGCCCAGGCCTTCGTCGAGGATTTCGTCGCCACCTGGGATCATCACTGCGAGGTGCTGGCCTTCCGCAACCTCGAAGCCGACCGCGGCGACGCGGCGTTCGACGATCTGCGGGTCGCCTCCTCACTGCCGGTGCTGAACGGCCTGACCGAGGCGATGCTGGCCGCGCGCCCGGAAGGCAGCAAACGCGTAAACGTCTTTTCCGAAGCCGTGATCTACTATGCCGTGATGGAACGCATCGCCACGATCGAGCGGACAACCCAGTCAAGCCGCCTGCAGCCGCACCATTACAAGGCGGCCATCGCCCGCATGATCGCGTCTGCGATCGGCGCAACGGCATGAACGCGCCCGACCCGACAGGTGCAACAGCTGCCGCAACCGTCGTCATTGCCCGCGACGGCCCGCACGGGATGGAGGTGCTTGCGATCGAACGCGCCAAGGGCATGGGCTTCGCCGGCGGCGCAATCGCCTTTCCCGGCGGCAAGGTGGATGCCGGCGACAGCCCGTCAGGCGCCGCATTCCTGGGCTTTGAATCGGTCGACCCAGTGGACGCGACTGGCCGGGTCGCCGCTGCGCGCGAGGCGTTCGAGGAGTCCGGCATCCTGCTCTCAAGCGGCCCACCGGTCTCGGCCCAAACCCGCGCGCTGCTGCGGCCGCAGTCCGACAGCCACGCGATCGGCTTTGCAGAGTTGCTCGACAGCATCGGGCACCAACTGCACGCAGACACGCTTCGGCCCTTTGCCCGCTGGCTGCCGCCGCATGGGCTGCACAAGCGCTTCGACACCCTGTTCTACGTGGCAGCCCTTCCCGATGGCGAAGTGATGCTGGCCGACGGGCATGAGGCCGTCAAAGCCCATTGGGCCCGGCCCGAGGAGCTGCTGGCAGACGCGGACGCCGGGCGCAGCAGCCTGCTGTTTCCCACCCGCTGCAACATCGCGCGGCTTGCCCTGTTCGAGAACGTCGCAGCGCTCCTGTCCGATCCAACGCCGCCGCCCTTCATCCAGCCCGACATCTCCGCCGACGGCTGGCTCACGATCCCCGAGGATGTGGGCTATCCCTACACGCGCGAGCGGCTGGAAACGGTGCGACGCAGCTGAGCGGCTTCAGGGCCTTGGCCCGCGCCCCTTCCGTCCTGTTTTCAGCGCCCTCTGGGCCATGTTTGCAAAGGCGCACAGCTCTGCGCGCGTTTCCTCAGGTGCAATGATCGCCTCCACCCCGAAGCGCTCGGCCGTGCGGAACGGACTTCGCACCCGTTCCAGCCGGGCCTTGATCTCGGCAAGACGGGCCGCCGGATCGTCTGCCGCTTCCAGCTCGCCGCGATAGGCCGCCTCCAGCCCGCCCGAGATCGGCAGGCTGCCCCAGTCGCCGCTGGGCCAGGCCATGCGCCAGCGGAAACGGTCTGCCGGTGCGTGGCCGGAGCCGGCCATGCCATAGGCCTTGCGCAGGATGACCGAGCACCAGGGCACGCTTGCCTGGTAGATTGCAGTCAGCGCGCGGCTGCCCCAGCGGATCGTCGCCTCCTCCTCGGCCCGGCGGCCGATCAGGAAGCCGGGATTGTCCACCAGGTGCACGACAGGCAGATGGAAGGTGTCGGCAAGGTCGACCATGCGCTCGACCTTGCGGGCGGTTGCCGCTGTCCAGAGGCCGCCAAGCGCTTCGGGGTTGGAGGCGATGATGGCAACCGCATGGCCGTCCAGCCGGGCGAGGCCGGTCACGACCCCCAGGCCCCATTCGCGGCCGATCTCGAACCAGCTTCCCTTGTCGACAACGGCCTCCACGATCGGGCGGACGGGATAGAGGCGGCGGCTTTCGCGCGGCACAGCATTGTTCAACCAGCTTTCGCGCCGGTCGGGCTGGTCACGCCCCTTCACCCGCGGCGGCAACTCGTCGACGCTGGAGGGCAGGTAGGACAGGAAGCGGCGCAGGCGGTCGAACGCCTCGGCTTCCGACGCCACACGGTCGTCCACCGCGCCGTTGCGGGCGTGGATATGGGCCCCACCCAGTTCCTCCTTGGTGCGGACCTCACCAGCGGCGGCAACCACCGGTGGGCCGGCAACGAACATCTGCGACAAGCCTTCGACCAGCAGGCTGTAGTGCGCCATCACCATCCGCCCGGCGCCAAGGCCCGCAACCGGCCCAAGCCCCAGCGCCACCACCGGCACTTCGGCAAGGTTGGCGACCATCGCCTCCCAGCCCGGAATTTCGGGGATATAGGTGTGGCCCATGGTCTCCAGGCTCTTCACCGACCCGCCGCCACCGGTGCCTTCGATCATCCGCAGCAGCGGCATCCGGTAGGTGGTGGCGAGGCGCTCGGCCTCGAGCAGCTTGCGATGCAGCGCGGCATCAGCGGCGCCGCCGCGAACGGTGAAATCGTCGGCGGTCACGACCACGGGGCGGCCATCGACCTCGGCGCGGCCGAACAGGAAATTGGCCGGCAACAGGGATTCCAGCGCTCCGTCCGGGCCATAGCTCGCAAAGCCCGACAGCTCGCCGATCTCGTGGAAGCTGCCCCGGTCGGTTACCGCGGCGATGCGCGCGCGGGCATCGAGCCGGCCGGCAGCCGTCTGCCGCGCAAGCTTTTCCGGCCCGCCCATCTGCCGCGCAAGCGCCTGGCGGCGGCGCAGTTCCTCGATCTCGGCATCCCATCCCATGCCAGTCAGCATAGCGGGGGCAATCGGCGTGCAAACCCCTCCACTATCGGGAGTATCCTGCGTGAAGGGCGGGTTCGGGGCTCAGCAGTCGCCCGTGCGGCGCCATTCGGTCCTTGCGGCAAAGGGCAAGCCATTCTCCAGCCCCTGCGCGTCGACGACATAGAGACCGCCAGCGTCGCGCCGGATCACGGTGCGGCCCGACCGGCCGGCTGCACAGCGGTAAGTGACCGTGGCCGAGCGGGGGGCATCGGTGATGGCGCTGAAGCTGCATTCCTGGGCGGCGCGCCCGCCGGTCAGCATCGGCACCGCATCGGCAAGGCAATGGCTCGCGCTGCTGGTTGCCCCGATCGGCTTGACCTGCCAGGCGCCTGGCTGAAACCCGTCGAGGGCCGCAAGCGGCGGAGGAGCATCAGCCGAAACGGCGACGGACAGGAGCAGGGCCGCAAGGGCAAGAAAGGCACGCATTTTCCATGTGTAGCCGACGAGTTGGACAAAAGCGTGTCCGTTCGCGCAGAAAGACCGGCCGACTCAGATCTCGAGCAGGAACTGCTTCGAGCAGAATTCGCAGTCGACCGATATCACCCCGTCGGCGTTGCGCATCTCCGCCCGCTCCTCCTCGGGGAACTGGCCAAGCACGTTGCGGATGTGCTCGACCGAGCAGCGGCAGCCCTTGCCGAGCGTGATGGCCGGAAACACGCGCACCTCATCCTCGTTGAACAGGCGCCACAGCAGATCCTCGAGCGGGAGATCGCGGTCTGCAAGCTCGCTGTCGGTGATGGTGGCGGCAAGGGCATGGACGTGCGCCCAGTCGGCCTCGCTTGCGCCGGCGCCGGTCCAGCCGTCTTCGCCTTCCACATGCAGGCGGGCAGCGCCGATCTCCGCGCGGGGCAGGTGCTGAAGGACAAGGCCGCCGCCGGTCCACTGGCCGTCCGCATCACACGCGGCGGCCAGACGGACAAGGGTGGGAAGCTGTTCGCTGTTCTGGAAATAGCCTTGCGCGGCCGCCTCCAGCGTTTCGCCGCCCAGGTCGACGATCCCCTGGTAGCGCTCGGCCGAACCCGTATGGTCGAGCGTGATGACCAGATGGCCCTCGCCGAACAGGTGGGCGAGCGTGGAGGACACGCCTTCGTCGGCGGCAACAAAACGACGGTCGAGGTCCTGCGAGGCATAGCCCCTGAGCGCGCCTTCACGGAAATCGGCAACCAGCAGCCGCACCGGGCCGCCCTTGCCCTTGGCCTGCACGGTGAGCTGCCCATCCTGCGGTCGGAACAGCGCGCCCAGAAGCGCCGTCAGCGCAAGCGTTTCGGCCAGCAGGCGGGCGATGGGCTCGGGATAGGCGTGCGCCGAAAGGATCTGGTTCAGCACGCTGTCCAGCCGAACGATCCGCCCCCGCGCACCGCGCTCCGGCAGAGTGAAACCGAGAATCTGGTCGTTGGTGGAAAGGCTTGCCATCAGCCGAGCTTGCCAAGCGCCCAAAGCAGGATCGCCTTCTGGGCGTGAACCCGGTTGGCGGCCTCTTCCCACACCACCGACTGCGGGCCGTCGATCACTGCATCGGTCACTTCCTCACCGCGGTGGGCAGGAAGGCAGTGCAGAAAAATCGCCTGCGGAGCAGCCAGCGCCATCAGCCCGGGCGTCACCTGATAGCGCGAAAAATCCTGCAGACGGGCCTCGGCGTCGGTGTCGCCCATGGAAACCCAGGTGTCGGTGACCACCACATCCGCGCCCGCAGTCGCCTGTTCGGGCGACTCCATGATCAGCACATCGGCGCCGAGCGACCGGGCCTTTTCCACCATCGCCGCATTGGGGCGGTAGCCGGGCGGGCAGGCGATGTGCAGATCGAAGCCAAGCAGTCCGGCTGCCTCCACCACCGAGTTGCAGACATTGTTGCCGTCGCCGATCCAGGCCCAGCAGGTGCCGGCGGCCGGACGGCCGAGCGCTTCTTCCACCGCCATCAGGTCGGCGACGATCTGGCAGGGGTGCGATAGGTCGGTCAGGCCATTCACCACGGGAACGCTCGCCGCCGCGGCAAAGGCCTCGACGTCGGAATGGCGGTTGGCGCGGATCATCACCGCATCGACATAGCCCGACAGCACACGAGCGGTGTCGGGGATGGTCTCGCCCCGGCCGAGCTGCATGTCCTGCGCGGAAATGGTGATCGTTTCGCCGCCCAGCTGGCGCATCGCGATGTCGAACGACAGGCGGGTGCGGGTGCTTGGCTTTTCGAAGATGGCGGCAAGCACATGGCCGGCCAGCGGCGCGTCATCATCGGTGGCGCCATTGGGGCGGCCGACGCGCGCCTGCTTGCGGGCGTGGGCGGCATCCAGAATGCGCCGAAGTCCCCCCGGGCCGAGGTCCGAGAGGCTCAGGAAGTGACGAGGCCCGCTCACGCCATTCCCTATCGCGCTTTCGCTCATGCCATTCCCTATCGCGCTCCCGCTCATGCCGCCTTGGGCACCTGGAACGCGGCGGCCGCCGCCGACAGCTTCTCCACGCACTCGCGGATGTGGCTCTCGTCGATGTTCAGCGGCGGCAGGATCCGCACGACATTGTCGCCGGCCGCAACGGTCAGCAGGCCGTGGTTCGACCGCGCGTGGGCCACAAAGGCGCGGCTGTCGGCCGTCAGCTTCAGGCCCAGCATCAGGCCCATGCCCCGCACATGATCGAACAGGTCATGGTTCGGGATCATCTGCTCCAGCGCTGCGCGCAGGCGCTCGCCCTTGGCCTTCACTTCGGCCAGGAACTCCGGCTCGGCCACCACATCCAGCACCGCGCCACAGGCCGCCATCGCAAGCGGGTTCCCGCCATAGGTGGAGCCATGGGTGCCGGCGACCATACCGGTCGCGGCCTTTTCGGTTGCAAGGCAGGCGCCGACCGGGAAGCCGCCGCCGATGCCCTTGGCAACCGCCATCACGTCAGGCGTGATGCCATATTGCTCATGCGCGAACAGCGTGCCGGTCCGGCCCACGCCGCACTGCACTTCGTCCAGCACCAGCAGCAGCCTACGCTCGTCGCACAGGCGGCGAAGGCCCTGCAGGAACTCCGGAGTCGCCGGGCGGATGCCGCCTTCGCCCTGGATCGGCTCCACCAGGAAGCCGCCGATGGAGTCGTCGATCGCGGCTTCGGCAGCCGCCAGATCGTTGAAGGGCAGCACATGGAACCAGTCGGGCAGGGGCTCGAAGCCCTTGCGAAGCTTTTCCTGGTCAGTCGCCGAGATGGTGGCGAGCGTGCGGCCATGGAAGGCGTTGGAGAAGGTGAGCAGCCGGTACTTCTGCGGATTGCCGGTGGCATAGTGATAAGCGCGCGCCGTCTTCACCGCGCATTCGATCGCCTCGGCGCCCGAGTTGGTGAAGAAGACCGTGTCGGCAAAGGTCAGCTCGGTCAGCCGCTTTGCAACCGCCAACTGCTGCGGCGACCCATAGAGGTTCGACGTGTGCATCAGGGTTGCGGCCTGCTTCTGGATCGCCTGGGTCAGGTGCGGGTGGCCGTGACCCAGCAGGTTGACCGCAATGCCCGACGCAAAGTCCAGCCAGCGCTTGCCGGCCGCGTCGAACAGATAGGCGCCTTCTCCGCGCACCGGCTCGACCTCGCAGCGGGGGTAGACGGGCATCAGCGGGGAAATGGACATGGGAACCTCGTGCAGTTCGATGAACCTGAACAGGCTGTCCGGGCAATCCGGTCGCAGCCCTCGGATAGCCGGAGCCTCAAAACGGAAAAAGGCGGCGCAGTGCCGCCTTTGACCGTCTACCAGAGGCATAGCCATTCAGGCGCGCAATTTCCACCCCGATTTCAGCAGGGCATAGCAGGCCCACCAGAGCAGCAGGCAAAGGCCCCCCACGATGGCTGCGCCAAGGGCGGCGGGCGCTTCGGCAACCCCGATGAAGCCTGCCCGGAAGCCGTCGATCATGTAGAAGAAGGGATTGGCCCGGCTGACGGTCTGCATGGCCGGCGGCAGCCGGTCGATCGCATAGAAGGTCCCCGACAGCAGGGTCAGCGGCTGCACCAGAAAATTGGTGACCGCCGCGCCATGGTCGAACTTGTCGGCCCAGATGCCGGTCAGCACGCCAAGAAGCCCCATCATCAGCGCGCCGAGCGTCCCGAACAGGAACACTTGCAAGGGGTTGGCGATTGAGACGGTCACGCCGGGCCACAGCAGCATCGCAAGCCAGATGGCGGTGCCCACCAGCCAGCCGCGCGTCACGGCGCCCGCCACATAAGAAAACAGCAGCTCGCCATGACTGAGTGGGGGCATCAGCACATCGACGATCGTGCCCTGCACCTTGGCGATGATGATCGACGACAGGCTGTTCTGAAACGCGTTCTGCGCCATCCCCATGATGATCAGGCCGGGCGCAAGAAAGGTGGCATAGGGAACCCCCAGCACTTCACCCTTTGCGCCGCCCAGCGCCAGGGTGAAGATGGCCAGGAACATCAGGGTGGTGATGGCCGGCGCCCACACCGTCTGCATCTGCACCTTGAAGAAGCGCCGCACTTCCTTCACATAGAGAGTGCGTATTCCCAGCCAGTTGACGCCGTGAATGATCGGAACTCCGGGTTCCGCATGCGTCGGCACGGCAGGCTGGGGAGGAACTTGCGCTTGCATCACCCCAGCCGTCTATCGGCGCCCAGCCCCCGGAGCAAGTGGCCCGGGCGCAGGCGATCCGGGCGGCACAGGGGAGGGCAAGCGCCATCGAGCAAGAGCGGACACGATCATGGCCTGGACCGACGAGCGCATCGCGCAGCTGAAGCAATATTGGGAAGAAGGCCGGTCTGCGAGCCAGATCGCCGAGCTGCTGGGCGAAGGCCTGTCGCGCAACGCCGTGATCGGCAAGGCGCACCGGCTGGGCCTTGCCTCGCGCCCGTCTCCGCTGAAGACCGGCGAACCCAAGGCCGAGCCCAAGCCCCGCGCCGAGCCCAAGGCGCCCGCCACGACTGCTGCCGCCAAGCCTGCTG
>JBGTBK010000403.1:0-1623 GCA_041749355.1 Sandaracinobacter sp.
GCCATCGGCCTGAACCCTCAGCGGCGCCTTCAGCCCGGCGGCCGTTGCCACCATCCCGCCGACCGGCGCCGACAGGTCCGCGTCCAGGTCGAAACGATCTTTGTCGGGCTCGGCATCCAGCAGCAGCAGCAGCCGGTCGCCGGCCTTGCTGTTCGCCTGCATGTCCAGCAGCAGCCGGCCGCTGCGGATATCGGCCCGCCCGGTCGCCGCCAGAAGCTCCTCCCGGCCGAGCAAGGGCTTCTCCAGCACCACGCGCGGAAACTCGAACCGCCCCACGCGGATGTCGATGTCGGGCAGCAGCGGATCCTCGGGATCGCGAGGGTTCAGCTTCCACATCCGCAGAAGCCGCACCTCCGGCACCTCCAGCCGGTTCACGGAAACCACCCGGCGCAGCAGCGTGATCGGCTCCCAGTCCACCTTCGCCAGCGGGATCAGCGCAAGCGGGCCGTCGAGGTCCGCCACCACCACATCGACCAGCTCGAACTGGGACAGAAGCGACCCGTCGATCCGGCCCACTTCATAGCGGATGCCGGATTCGGGTTCCAGGCCCGACACCCTTGCCGCAACGAACGCGCGCCCGCCGGGCGTTTCGGCTAGCCACCACAGCCCGACCGGAACAGCAGCAGCCGCCGCCAGCCCCAGCAGCAGCAGCGCGCCGGCAAGCCAGGCCCACCAGCTGCGGCCCGTGGGCAGGGGCAGATCCTCGGCCTCGGGCATGGCGTCCGTTTCAGCCATCAGAAGGCCTGCCCGATCGAGATATAGAGCGCGAACTTGGGGTCGAGCGGGCCCTTGTCGATCGCGCGGGCCACATCGATCCGGATCGGCCCGAAGCTGGTATAGTAGCGCCCGCCGACCCCGACACCAAAGCGCGTGCCGTTCAGGCTCGGCACGGGATCCGCATTCACCGAGCCCGCGTCCACAAAGCCGACCACCCCGAACTGTCCGAACCGATAGCGCACTTCGGTGCTCGCCTCGAACAGCCCGCGCCCGCCGATCGGACGACCGTTCAGCGCCTTTTCGCCAACGCCCTGATAGTCGAAGCCGCGCACCGATCCGCCACCGCCTGCATAGAGCCGCCTTGTCGGGGCGATCGCGAAGAGGTCCGCCCCCACGATGCTGCCGAAGCGAAGTCGCCCGGCCAGCACCACCTTGTCGCCAACCCCGTGATAGGCGGTGCCCTCGGCGAACAACCGCGCATAGGTCTCCACGTTCGACCCTTCGCGTGAAGCTTCGGGATTCACCTCCAGCCCCAGCCGGAACCCGCTCACCGGATCCAGCAGATCATTCGACCTGTCATAGCCGATGCGTGCAGGCAGGGTGACGAACAGGAAGTTCCGCCTGAAATCGAACAGCGGGCCCGGTGTGTTGCGCGGATCGAGAACCCCGCGCTGCTGCTCCCGCGAGGCGCCGAGCCCGAACGCGACGGCCCAGGTCCAGCGCTTCTGCCAGATGGGTGTCGAGGTGCGCTCGATTTCGGCCACCAGCGCAAGAGTCTGCGCATTGTAGGCCGCCGGCGTCAGGTTCGCGAGGTCGGCCGAAAAGCCGAGCGTCCGGTCGCGCTGCCGCCAGTTGCCCATCAGCAGCTCGGCCCGGGCGCGCTGCTCCTCGGTCCCCAGCACGGCC
>JBGTBK010000404.1:0-10974 GCA_041749355.1 Sandaracinobacter sp.
CAGGGCCAGGCTGTCCACCGCCATCCGCCGGTTGCCGCTGGCGATCTCCTCCACCCACAGGTCGAAGCGCAGCTGGTCGTCGGCGCGGGGCTGCAGCCAGGCGATGTGGCGGCCATCCGGTGCGATCGTCAGCGCGCGCGGCGGGCTGCCCAGAAGCGCCGGGTTGGCAAACAGCCGGTCGAGCGTGAGCATTGGCGCCTGTTCCTTGGCTGGTGCGGCATGAACGGGAATGGCGAGGGACAGCAGCGCTGCAAGCAGTAGGGTTCGCATGGCATATGTGGTGGCGCGGGCAGGCGCCAAGTGCAAGCCCATCCGTTGCATTGCGGCAACGGATCATTTCTTTACATCAAGTTACAAGCTCAAGTGGTTAACGGGCACTATGCTCCAATTGACTTTGCGGACCAGTTCCTCACATGAAGCATGAAGAGGGTCGGTCGATGGGAAATTTCTCACTCCCTGAGCACATGATTGCGTGGAGCGAGGAACAGGTCGCTCTGGGGCGCGTTGCAAGCGTCGGCAGCTATGTGGCTCAACTGATTGCGGAAGACAGGCGCGCACAACATGTGCTGTCGCTCCGTCGGTCCGCAATCGAGGAGGCGCGCGCCTCGGGCATCTCGATGCAGGACCCTGATTCACTTCTGGCACGCTGGATGACGGACAATTCGGCACCCGCGCGGGACAGGCTGC
Organism: Sandaracinobacter sp.; assembly: GCA_041749355.1. Classification (GTDB taxonomy): domain Bacteria; phylum Pseudomonadota; class Alphaproteobacteria; order Sphingomonadales; family Sphingomonadaceae; genus Sandaracinobacteroides. The sequence goes on from JBGTBK010000404.1 coordinate 688, forward strand.
GCACCCTGATCGATGACGGTCGGTTCAGCGGGGTCTCGCTTGCGTCGGTGGATGAAATTCTGGCGCGGGCCTTGCTGCCGCGCGCGGCCGACGCAGCATGAGCGTGCTTCGGCTCACCATCCGCGCTGAAAAGGACCTGACCGAGATCTTTGCGTCGGTCGCCAGGGAGTTTCGCTTTTTCGGCGATGAAGCCGCGCGCCGCTATTGCGAGGGGCTGAAGGACGAGCTCGACCAGCTGGCACGGCATCCGATGAATGGCCGCGCCGAGCCGGGGATCGACGATCGCACCCGCAGCCAGGCCTTCCGCCGGCATATCATCTTCTACGAAATCGACGGTGACGGCATCATCGTGCTGCGCGTTCTGCCCGACACGGTTTCCGCCTGAGCCAAGTTCGGCTAGTCCGGCCTTCAACTGGAGGTTCGGGATGACTGCAAATGTTGGTGCAATCGAAGTGGTGGCGGCGGATTTCACCGGGTTCCGGCGGGTGCTGGACACGGTGGGCGCCAAGGAGCTGGAGAGTTTCCACAGCCTTTCCGGGCAATATGGGCTGTTCGACGATGTCGACCTGCTGAAGCAGCGGCTGGAGCAGCTGGCGGCCGAAATCGATGGCGAACTGCAATCGCTGACCCATGGCACCGAGGACAGCACCTTCTGGAACGTTTCGCGCAGCGTGGACCTGCTGGACAGCCTGCTGGAGCAGCTGGCGCGTTATGTGACTGTCGCCGACCTACGCGGTGCGACGCTGACGTCGGGGGACCTGCTGCAGAAGTTGCAGGGGTGGATCAAGACGCTCAGGGACTGGCTTTCGGGGGTGAAGCGTCAGCTGGGCGCAATCGCCAGCCAGCCTTGAGAATTCCGGTCAGTCAGTAACGCGCCGACGGCCTCGGCTGCGCAACACCAGGGCCGCGAGTGCGAAGGCGGCCGACAGCAGGGCAAGCGTGGCCGGATCGGGGAGCGCCATTCCGTGCAGGCGCTGGAGCGATGGCGTTGCAAGCCCGGCCAGCGCGAGTGCGATGATGGCAGCAATCCAGAACGGCATGACTGTTCCTCGACAAGGGTGACCCTGACGCACAAGCTGCGCAACCTAGGCCGATTGCTGCTGGCAACAAGCCCAAAGTTTGCAGGCATCTGCCGCAGGCAGCTGCCATGATGGTCAAGCTTGGGGCAGGACCGCGCGGCGGTAGAGGTGCCAGGTGGCGTGGCCGAGCACTGGGAGCACGAGGAGGAGGCCGAGGAACATCGGCAGCATTGCGACGAACAGCGAGGCGCCGACGATTGCGGCCCAGCCGAGCATGACGGCGGTGTTGGAGCGGACGGTGCCGAGGCTGACGATGATCGCGGTGATGAAATCGACCTTGCGGTCAACGAGGAGCGGGAGGCTCATCACGGTGAGCGAAAAGAAGGCCAGCGCGAACAGCGCGCCGACTGCGCTTCCGAACAGCAGCATGGAAAGGCCGGGGCCGGTGCGGAACAGATCGAGGTTGGTGGGGCCGAGGGTGTTGGCGAGGAAGATCGCCGAGATGCCGTGGGCGATGAAGAGCCAGAGGCCGAAGCCCAGGAAGAGGATGAAGCCGATCATCAGGATCTGGTCGTCGCCGCGGCTGCGGACGGCACCGAGAACGGCGCCCCAGGTGACGGGAAGGCCGGCTTCGCGGCGGCGGCTGGCTTCGTAGAGGCCGACGGCGGTGAAGGGGCCCAGCAGCGGGAAGCCGGCGACTGCGAGCGCGAGCCATTGCGGCTGGCCGCGTTCGAAGACGGCAAAGGCCATTGCAAGGCCGGCTGCGACATAGACGGCTGCGAAGAACAGGCCGTAGGCGGGCATGTGGCGGAAATCCTGCCAGCCGGCAGCGAGCGCGGCGCGCAGATCGGACGGCTTCAGGTTGGCGGCGACCGTGACGGGCGCGAGGGGGACCTGTTGGGTGGCCTGCATGGCATATTCCTCCGCCAGCAGGGTGCCGCAAGTTCGGGCGGAGCGCAATTGTGCGCGGTGCAGGGGTGATTCACAGATAACCATATCGGTTGTTCCACGTGGAACAATTTCCTATTTCGGTTTCCTGTGAGGGGATTCGGGGGCATTTTGTTGGAGATGTTCCACGGCGGTGTGCGCCTGGGTGGGGGCGAAACTTCACAAATTTCCCGGTGATTCCTGCGGGCGGGTGCGCGGGCGGGCGCGCGTTGCACGGAACGGGGCCTGTAGGACAGAGGCTTTGCGGGGGCATCGACGGGGGAAAGAGCGGGGCAGAGGCTGGCACAGACGGGGTGTGTAGGACAGGCCGAAGGCGGCCGGGCCTTCAGGCGGCGCGGGGGGCTGCGGCGGTGAGGTCTCCGATGCCGCGGAGGAGGCCGGCGATGGAGATGTCTTCGTCGATCTCGTCCCAGTGGAGGCCGGTTGCGCTGAGTTCCACCTGTTCGCGCTGAGCCGAGGTGGCGTGGAAGAGGCGCGGGAACCAGGCGAGGGGGACGCCGATGGTGCGGCCATCCTCGAGGGCGACCCACATCTGATCATCGTCGAAATGGACCTTCAGGGGTCTAACCAAACCAGACATGCCATGCCTTCTCGATCTCGTACCGCCGATCCTCGACGACCTTTGCGAAGGCCGTGAGTTCCCGTGCGGAGAAGCCGTAATTGTAAGCCAGTTGGACATTTGGATGAAGCCAGAACTTCGCATCGTTGCCGGCCTGGGTGACGTGGATGTGGACGGGCTCCAGCGGGGAGCCTTCGTTGGCGTAGAAGTGAAAGCGCGCCCCCTGAAACCGGAATACAACTGGCATGGGCCGAAGGTGGCGGAAGTTTGTGCGCAGCGCAAATCTTCGACTCACCGCAGGCCCGGCCGGCGTGCGGCGCAGCCGACACGTCCGACGCGCGGGCTTTGCCCGCAACCTTTTTCGTTCTTCTCTTCTCTGGCTTAGCGGACTCGGCGGCTTTGCCGCCGGCCGATGGTTCAGGCCGAAGTGAACCTCCGTCGGCGGACAGCCATACCGACGAGACCAAAGCCGAAAATGAGCGTAGCCCAAGTGGAGGGCTCTGGGATAACCGCATCGGTGATGTAGAGCAGACCCCCCATCCAATCGCCGCCACTGTTTTGCCCAGGTATGTATCTGCCAGTAATAAACGTTGGACTAGCACCAGGTCCAACCCAATAGGTAGGTGGAAGGTTAAGTGATAAATCGTCTTCATGCCGAAAAATATAGGCAATCGAGATACGTACTCCATTTTGCCAGATCGATAGGGTCGCAATGTCTTCATCGAAAATAACACTGTTGATGACAATGCGAGACCAACGTCCCTCAACAATTGCATTCGTTTGGGTGGAAAAGCTTTTGTAGAATTCGCCCTCCTCGCCCGATCCGTAATCGGGCACCAAGTTTTTCGGCAATCTCCACGTGGCAAATACGTTATTGGGCTCACCTATCGTGAACCTAACCGCCTGTACCGCCGCCGCCGGCGCCGCGCTCAGGAGGGCGGCGCTGACCAAGACAGGCCCAAAAAAACGCTGCAACATACAAACCCCTGTCGATACTGTTGTGGCATCAGATTGCCTGTTCGGCGGCCAGATGTCCACAGACCAAAAGACGGACCTTCGGCTGATTGAGACGTATAGGGGGGGTGGCTAGTAGGGGGCGCAGCTAGACTAGCGCCTTAATTGTGCGCAAGCGCATCGGCCCCTTTTGTCGCGAACAGACCTTGCAGCTTTTGCCGCCGAGGGCTTGTCGAGACTTGGTATGGTATCCCTGAAATTTCGCCAAAGTGCGGCGTTTGACCGGGGGTTGGTGAGCTTCGATGCGGGTGGGGAAGCGGTGGCCTATCCGAAGCTGGGGGCGGCGGCGCGGGGGCAATGAACCTGGCCGGGGTGCCGAAGCTGGGGCGGCTTTCAGCCGGCAACCGGGCTCGGCTGGCGGTGCATCGGGGGTTGTGTGCGAGTGGGGTTTGGCCGGAGGCGGCTTAAGTAGCAGATCAAAGGATATCGGATCTCCAAACTTGGCGGCAAGGAATGAGTCAGCTTCGTCTACGCAGACCCGCGACGAGCCTTGGTTTGATCCAAGGCGCTCTGCAACTCCTGTTTCGTGAGAAAGTCCACACGACCTTGTATGCGCAGTTCAATAGGAAGAACATTGTCGTCGGAGATGTTAACAGTGCTGTCCCCAAGCCTATATGGCATAGCTATGCGGGCTGGAGCATGATAAATGTTTGCAGCAAAGCCGATTGAAATTGGAAAGATTGGATCCTTTAGGAATTTTCCATCTCCAATGGAAATGAACCCATCTTCTTCTTCAAATACGACATCAAAATCGCAATCGTGCGCTTCTCCAGGAAAGGCTGTGCGCGGCATGCGCATCAAGCTTTCAAGATGGTGTCCATAAGGCCAAGTAAACCTAAGGCTTTCACCATCACGCTGTAAAGAGGAACTCTGTTCGGCCGACAGATCGCCTACGAATTGTGCCGCCTCTTGATCCCAGCGCACTATAGTCACTATGGCCTCTGTGATTATACGAACATATGAAAATAGACTGCCTCGGAATTCAGCTGATACCGTTCCCCTTTTGGAATTCAAAACGTAAAAACCCAATATATAATGATCGTCTCCAGTCGCCATTTCAACATTTGATAAGTACCAGTGATTGTGTTTTAGCTTCTGGGTGAGAACACAGAGTTTTCCAGATCTAAGTTTAATTTTTCGGACATATTCTTTTTTATTACGATCGCCTGATACATTAAAATACCTTGGAAGATCTTTTGCATAAAATTCTTCGAGTTCCAATAATCTGTACATAACATTCTGAATAGAGTCGACCGCCTCGATCGGAGAGTGTTTAGTCTCTACTCTGATGCCTTCCTCTTGACGAAGTTTGCATATTCGATCGTGCTGCTCGTGTGCCGCTTGGATTGAGCGAGCCATTCGGGCATGCAAGATAGTATAGGCCGCAAAAAAATCGGCATGGTCATCTACGTCGCCTGGTACAACCTTTGCTTGGCGTAGTGCAGACATGACAGGAGAAAGAACGACGGCTCCTCGGGTTCGTAGTGAACTCGTGCCTTCGAATGCCTCAGGTGCCGACGTCATTTTGACTCAACTCATTCAGCAGCCCCAACCCCACCCAAAAGATCCACCTCAACCGCAGGATCATTCGCCGGCGCAGCAACCTTAGCCGCCTGCCGACGATCAAAGTTGTCCCACACCTCGTTCCAGTTCCCCTTCGTCGCGGCCTTCGAATACTCGGTTGCGCGGGTTTCGAAGAAGTTGGCGTGCTCCACCCCGTTCAGGAGGGGTTGGAGCCAGGGGAGGGGGTTTTCGTCGATCAGGTAGATGGGTTGCAGGCCGAGCTGCTTCAGGCGCCAGTCGGCGATGTAGCGGATGTACTTCTTGATTTCCTTGGCGTGCATGCCGGGCACGGGGCCCATTTCGAAGGCGAGGTCGATGAAGGCGTCCTCGAGGCGGACGGTCTTCTGGCAGACGTCGGAGATGTCGTCGCGGACGGCCTTGGTGAGGCAGCCGCGTTCGGCGCAGAAGGCGTGGAAGAGCTTCACGATGCCTTCGCAGTGGAGGCTTTCGTCGCGGACGGACCAGCTGACGATCTGGCCCATGCCCTTCATCTTGTTGAAGCGGGGGAAGTTCATGAGCATGGCGAAGCTGCCGAAGAGCTGGAGGCCTTCGGTGAAGCCGCCGAACATGGCGAGCGTGCGGGCGATGTCGGCATCGTTGTCGACGCCGAAGGTGGCGAGATAGTCGTGCTTGTCGCGCATTTCCTTGTAGTTGAGGAACGCGCTGTACTCGCTTTCGGGCATGCCGATGGTGTCGAGCAGGTGGCTGTAGGCGGCGATGTGCACGGTTTCCATGTTGCTGAACGCGGTCAGCATCATCTTCACCTCGGTCGGCTTGAACACGCGGCCGTACTTGTCGTGGTAGCAATCCTGCACCTCGACATCGGCCTGGGTGAAGAAGCGGAAGATCTGGGTGAGGAGGTTGCGCTCATGCTCGTGGAGTTTCTGCGCCCAGTCGCGGCAGTCTTCGCCCAGCGGCACCTCTTCGGGCATCCAGTGGATCTGCTGCTGGCGCTTCCAGAACTCGTAGGCCCAGGGATATTCGAAGGGCTTGTAGACGCGGGAGGCTTCGAGGAGGGACATGGGCGGCTATCCTTGGATGTGAGAGAACGAATGTAGAACGACGAGGGTTCTACGGGAAGGGGCTGGGCGGCCTTTGAGCCGGGTGCGACGCCGTGTGCGGGCGATGCGCAGCAGGGTGCGGGTGGAGAGGATGGGGTGGTGGCGGCGGGGTTTCATGCCAGCGCCGCAGGCATTGGGTTCGTGGCCGGCACGAGGCCCCGGGTCAGGCCCGGGGCGACGCGCTCTTTTTCGGCGACGCGCTTCTTCCAGTTCGAGGGTGCAGGGAAATCATTTCCCTGCCCGCCGGAGGCATTTATTGGCACGCGAGGCACTCATCATAATCCCGCACTTCGACTTCGATGCGCTTGGGGTCGATGGTGTTGTCGGCCTCAACGCCGCCGGCGATTTCGCCGACGAAGCCGGCGCGCTGGATGCTCTTCGAGCGGAGGTAGTAGAGCGACTTGATGCCCAGTTCCCAGGCGCGGAAGTGGAGCATGAGGAGGTCCCACTTTTCGACGTCGGCGGGGATGAACAGGTTCAGCGACTGGGCCTGGTCGATGTAGGGGGTGCGATCGCCGGCGAGTTCGAGGAGCCAGCGCTGGTCGATTTCGAAGGCGGTCTTGAAGGTGTCCTTTTCCTCGGGCGTGAGGAAGTCGAGGTGCTGGACCGAGCCGCCCTGTTCGAGGATGCTGCTCCACACGCTGTCGGAGTTCTTCGCCTTTTCGACGAGGAGCTTTTCGAGATAGGGATTCTTGATCGAGAAGCTGCCCGACAGCGTCTTGTGGGTGTAGATGTTGGCGGGGATCGGCTCGATGCAGGCCGAGGTGCCGCCGGTGATGATGCTGATGGACGCGGTGGGCGCGATTGCCATCTTGCAGGAGAAGCGCTCCATCACGCCGCGGTCGGCGGCGTCGGGGCATGGGCCGCGTTCGGCGGCGAGAAGCATGGAGGCTTCGTCGACACGCGAGCGGATGTGGCGGAACATCTTGAGGTTCCACGACTTGGCGATGGCGCTTTCGAAGGGGATGCCGCGGGCCTGGTAGAAGCTGTGGAGGCCCATGACGCCGAGGCCGACCGAGCGTTCGCGGCCGGCGCTGTATTTGGCGCGGGCCATTTCGGGGGGGGCGCGGTCGATATAGTCGGTGAGCACATTGTCGAGGAAGCGCATGACGTCCTCGATGAAGGTCGGCTCCTGGTTCCACTGGTCCCAGGTCTCGAAATTGAGGCTGGAGAGGCAGCAGACGGCGGTGCGGTCCTGGCCCAGGTGATCGACGCCGGTGGGGAGCGTGATTTCCGAGCAGAGGTTGGAGGTGGAGACCTTCAGGCCGAGCTCGCGGTGGTGCTTGGGCATGGTGTTGTTCACGTGATCGATGAAGATGATGTAGGGCTCGCCGGTGGCGAGGCGGGTTTCGACCAGCTTCTGGAACAGGGCGCGGGCGTCGACCTGGCCGCGCTTTTCCCCGGTCTTGGGGGAGACGAGATCGAATTCGGAGCCGGCGCGGACGGCTTCCATGAAGGCGTCGGTGACGAGGACGCCGTGGTGGAGGTTCAGCGCCTTGCGGTTGAAATCGCCCGAAGGTTTGCGGATTTCGAGGAATTCCTCGATCTCGGGGTGGTTGATATCCAGATAGACGGCGGCCGAGCCACGGCGGAGGCTGCCTTGGCTGATGGCCAGCGTGAGGCTGTCCATGACGCGGACGAAGGGGATGATGCCGCTGGTCTTGCCGTTGAGGCCGACGGGTTCGCCGATGCCGCGCACGCGGCCCCAGTAGGTGCCGATGCCGCCGCCGCGGGCGGCCAGCCAGACATTCTCGTTCCAGGTGCCGACGATGCCTTCGAGGCTGTCGGAGACGGAGTTCAGGTAGCAGCTGATGGGGAGGCCGCGCCCGGTGCCGCCGTTGGAGAGGACGGGGGTGGCGGGCATGAACCAGAGCTGGGAGATGGCGTCGTAGAGGCGCTGGGCGTGTTCGGCATCGTCGGCGTAAGCGGCGGCGACGCGGGCGAACAGGTCCTGCGGGCCTTCGCCGGGGAGGAGGTAGCGGTCCTTGAGCGTTTCGCGGCCGAAATCGGTGAGGAGGGCGTCGCGCGCGGGGTCGGTCTTCACCGGGAATCGGGGGCCGTAGATGGTGTGGCTGTCGGGCTTGGCTTCGGCTTTTGTGGCCGAGGCTGCGGTGTCCCCTTCGGGCGGCGTTTCGCTGCGCTGGAAGTCCATCATAGTCCCCTCATGTCCCATCTCTTGTGCGGGTGGCCCGGGGTGTCCCTCGGCCGTTCCCTATAGTTGCTTTTGCCCGATTCTGCGATGCCAGAAGCGCCCGGAAAAGCGGCGTTTGACCCAGATCAGACACAATTTGTGGGGGATCGTTCGCCCCCCGCTACTAGGGATAGTGCCAAATCCCTGCGGCGACACAAGTGGGAATTTTGCAAACCGGGCCTTTCCGGCCGGGGCTGTGACACTATTGCCAGCTGTCTTGAAAGGTTCATGCGGCACTTGCCCGGGGGGCGCCAGAGGAGCTTTGGGTTCAGGCGCCTTCTCCCCCGGTTCATGCACAGCTTTTGGCGGCAGCGGCAGGGCTTTGTGCGGGCAGGGAAAGCGGGCTAGAGCGCGCAGGCCTGAACCCGGGAGACGCGACAATGGGCCTTATCCGCAGCCACGACGTGATCGAGAGCGTGGCCGATGCGCTGCAGCACATCAGCTATTACCATCCGCTGGATTATATCGAGGCGCTGGGGCGGGCTTATGAGCTGGAAGAGAGCCCGGCGGCGAAGGATGCGATTGCGCAGATCCTGACGAACAGCCGAATGTGCGCGGAAGGCCACCGGCCGATCTGCCAGGACACGGGGATCGTGGCCGCCTTCGTGAAGGTGGGCATGGGCGTGCGCTGGGAGGGCGACATGACCCTTGAGCAGATGGTGAACGAGGGGGTTCGCCGCGCCTATGGCCACCCCGACAACAAGCTGCGCGCCTCCATCGTGGCGGACCCGGCCTTTGGGCGGGTGAACACGCGGGACAACACGCCGGCGGTTGTGCATGTGGAGATGGTGGCGGGCGACCATCTGGAGATCGCGCTGGCGGCCAAGGGCGGCGGTTCCGAGAACAAGAGCAAGTTCGTGATGCTGAACCCGAGCGATTCGATCGTGGACTGGGTGGTGAAGACGGTGCCGTTGATGGGCGCCGGCTGGTGCCCGCCCGGCATGCTGGGGATCGGGATCGGGGGGACGGCCGAGAAGGCGATGGTGCTGGCCAAGGAATCGCTGATGGGGCCGATCGACATGGCGGCGCTGAAGGCGCGGGGGGCCCAGAACCGGATCGAGGAGCTGCGGATCGAGATCTACGACGCGGTGAATGCCTTGGGAATTGGCGCGCAGGGGCTGGGGGGTTTGAGCACGATCCTGGATGTGAAGATCCTGGACTATCCCACGCATGCGGCTTCGAAACCTGTTGCGATGATCCCGAATTGCGCCGCGACCCGGCATGCGCATGTGCATCTGGACGGCTCGGGGCCGGCCTATCTGCCGGCGCCGGATCTGAGCCGGTGGCCGAAGGTTGACTGGAAGCCTTCTCCGCAAGCCATCCGGGTGGACCTGGATTCGCTGACGCCGGAGGTTGTGGCGAGCTGGAAGCCGGGCGACCGGCTGCTGCTGAACGGCAAGATGCTGACGGGGCGCGATGCGGCGCACAAGCGGATGGTGGACATGCTGGCGCGAGGAGAGACCCTGCCGGTGAACTTTACCAATCGCGTGATCTATTATGTGGGCCCGGTGGACCCGGTGCGCGACGAGGTGGTGGGGCCGGCCGGGCCGACGACTGCGACGCGGATGGACAAGTTCACGGAAGCGATGCTGGCGAAGACCGGGCTGATCGCGATGGTGGGCAAGGCCGAGCGCGGGCCGGCGGGGATCGAGGCCATTGCCAAGCACAAGGCGGCTTACCTGATGGCGGTGGGGGGTGCGGCCTATCTGGTGGCGCGGGCGATCAAAGCGTCGCGCGTGGTGGCGTTCGAGGACCTGGGGATGGAGGCGATCTACGAGTTCAGCGTGCAGGACATGCCTGTGACGGTGGCGGTGGATTCGATGGGGACGAGTGTGCACGCGACCGGCCCCGCGGCCTGGGCCGCGAGGGCGGCTGCGGTTAGCGCGCAGCGCTAATCCGCAGACTCGCCCGTGGGCCACGGACGGCGGGGCG
>JBGTBK010000405.1:0-2126 GCA_041749355.1 Sandaracinobacter sp.
CGGTGCCCGGCCGCCCGTCTCGCGCCCTGTCCCGGCGCCCGTGTCGAACGCCTCGCTTCGCGCGGCAAGCTGGTCCGCTTCGTCTGCCAGCAGCCGGCACGTCGCCGAGCTTTCCTCCACCATCGCCGCGTTCATCTGCACGGCCTGGTCCATCTGCACGATCGCGGTCGCCACTTCCGACACTGCAACCGACTGGGCGCGGTTCTCGCCCGCCATTTCTTCCACAAGCCGGTTTACGGTTTCCACGGCCTTCGCCACTTCGCCAAAGCTCGCCTCCAGCCCCTTTGCGGCCTCAGCGGCCGAAACCACGCCGTCCTGAGTCCGGGTGATGTACGTGCGCGCGTTCCGCGACTCCTCTTCCGAACGCCGCGCCAACTGGCCCACCAGTTCGGCGACCACGGCAAAGTCGGCGCCAGCCTCGCCCGCCCGGTTCGCCTCGATGGCAATGTTCATTGCAAGCACGCGGATCTGGAAGGAAATGCTGTCCAGGCCCTCCATCACCGCATCGATCGCCTTTGCAGACTCCGACACATGGCCGATCGCCTGCACCGCCTCGCCAACCCTGCGCCGCCCTTCCGCCACTCGGGTCATCGCGTTTCCAGCCTCGGACAGCGTGTTGGTCGCCGCAGACGCCGTTGCCTTCAGGCGGCTGTCGATCTCGCCGATGGCGGCCGTGGTCTCTTCCAGCGAGGCAGCCGTCGCCTGGGATCGGGCCGCCAGATCCTCGGTCGCATCCGACATCGCAAACACGCTGTCCTTGATCTGGCTCGCGCTTGCGCCGACGCCGGCCACCAGCGTCCGCAGGCTCGCCAGCGCACCATTATAGTCGCTGCGGATCTGCCCGAACGTCTCCGGGAAGTCCGCCGGCAGGTCGCCCGTCAGCTGTCCTTCGCGCAGGCCCGTCAGCGAGCCGCTCAGCGTCGTCATCGCAAGCTGCAATTCCGCCATGCGCGCGGCCCGCTCCCGCGCCGTTTCGGCCTCCAGCCGCATCCGCTCCTGCTGCGCCGTCTCGATCGCAGCCAGCAGCTGCACGAACTGGTGGCAGATCCAGATCAGCACGGCTGCCTCGCTCAGCAGGATCACCGCATGCAGCAGAACCCGCCCGATCGAGCCGCCACCATAGAACACCCAGTCCGGAACCAGCAGCCCAAGCCCCAGATGGTGCACGGCAACCACCAGTGTCGAGGCCGCAATGGCGCGCCAGTCGCAAAGGATCGCCGTCATGGCGAGCCCGGCAAAGAACACCATGTGCAGGTCGATCTGGAACAGGCTGCTGCGTGCCGTGAACAGCAGCAGGATGGGCATGCCCACCACCACCATGCTCATGCTGATCCGCGCCTCGCCGTCGATCCGGCCAGCCCGAAGCAGCAGGTAAGGATAGACCATCAGGGCGGCCGCCAGGGCAAGAACGATCATCTGCCGGTCCGCGCTGCCGCGAAGCAACTCCACGACACCAACAGCCCCCGCCATCACAAGCGATGCCCCGAACAGGACCCGCATCCCCTGCATCCGCAGGCCATCCAGGGTGATCATGCTCATCGATTGGCCTCTCCGGGTGGAACACATCCCGTCAATGACGCCGACAGGAGGATGGCGCGGTTGCCAAGGGCAGGCAGCACAAGGCGCCACCAGGACCCACGGACAACGATGGAATGGGCAATCCGGCCAGGCCCGACAGTCTCGGCACCTGCGGCTTTCAGCCAGCCGTCGTCAGCCGGAAGCGGCCCCGCTGCAAGCACAAGGATCAACCCGCCGGGCGGGGGCAGGGCGGCAACGGCCGGAACCGCCACCAGCACAAGCGCCATGTGCGCAGCCAGTGCCCAACGGCCAAGGGCCGACGGGCGATGGAGGGGCCTCTCGCCAGCTGTTCCTGCAGCATCCCACATGGCCGATATGTAGCGGCGCCGCACCAGACGGGGTGAACAGCGGGAAAATTCCCACCAAATCGGTGCGATTTACGCAGGCGGGATGCCGGCTTTGCAGCCGGCCCCTGGTCAGTAGCCCAGTTCGGCCGCCGCAATCCCCAGCTCGGCCAGCAGCGCATCGTGCGCCGCATGGCACTGCCGCCACAGGTCCGGGTTCGCAAGGTCCGCCGGCGCAATCGCCTCGGGCCACCAGGCCTCCAC
>JBGTBK010000406.1:0-3684 GCA_041749355.1 Sandaracinobacter sp.
GCGCCGCGCCTCGCCGACCGGGTCGGCAATGCCCTCGCCGCTGCCCGCATTGCGCTCGGCCAGCGCCCGCTGCTCTCGGACATAGGCGCCGTGCAGCCGAAGCAGCGCCTCGCTGATGCCGGGAAAGCTGCTCGCCAGGTCCGCGATTTCCAGCGGCGGCAGGTCGATGTCGGCGAAAATGGGGTCGCGCAGCACCCCTTCCAGCCGCCTCGTGTAGCTTTCCCGGTCCTCGCCGGCGATCTCGCCCAGGTCCAGCTTGTAGCTCCGCACCAGCCGCAGCAGCAGGTCGGCGGTCATCGGCCGCTGGTCCCGTTCCAGCAAAGCGATGTACGAGGGGGAGACCCCCAGATCGCCAGCCATGGCCTGCTGCGTCAGGCCCAGTTCGCGCCGCAGCCGCCGCAGCCGAAGTCCAAGATAGAGGGGGCGGGAGTCGGCCATCGTGGACCTGTCATAACGTGACAACTTCACAAAGGAAAGTTGTAAAGTCTTACAACGAGACTTCGGGCGCCATTTCGCACCCGCAAACGTCGCGCCTAAGTGCATCGCAACATGCAGTTTTTTGCTGAGGGATGTTAACCGTGAGCTATCAGGACACCATTTCCGAAGCCGGCAAGCCGATCGCGACCAACAGCCACTGGCACGGCATCGAAGCCGAATCCGTCGCCCGCATGCGTCTGCAGAACCGCTTCCGCACCGGCCTCGACATCGCCCGTTACACCGCGAAGATCATGCGCGCCGACATGGCCGCCTATGATGCAGACCCGGCCAACTACACCCAGTCGCTCGGCTGCTGGCACGGCTTCATCGGCCAGCAGAAGCTGATCGCCATCAAGAAGCATTTCGGCACGACAAAAAGGCGCTATCTCTACCTCTCCGGCTGGATGGTCGCCGCGCTCCGCTCCGACTTCGGACCGCTGCCCGACCAGTCCATGCACGAGAAGACCAGCGTGCCCGCCCTCATCGAAGAGCTTTACACCTTCCTCAAGCAGGCCGACGCCCGCGAACTCGGCATGCTGTTCCGCGATCTCGACGCCGCCCGCGAGGCCGGTGACGCCGTCAAGGCCGCCCAGGTGCAGAAGGCGATCGACAATTTCGAAACCCATGTGGTGCCGATCATCGCCGACATCGACGCCGGCTTCGGCAATGCGGAAGCCACCTACCTGCTCGCCAAGAAGATGATCGAGGCCGGCGCCTGCGCCCTCCAGATCGAGAACCAGGTGTCCGACGAAAAGCAGTGCGGCCACCAGGACGGCAAGGTCACCGTCCCGCACGAGGACTTCCTCGCCAAGATCCGCGCCTGCCGCTACGCCTTCATGGAAATGGGCGTCGACGACGGCATCATCGTCGCCCGCACCGACTCGCTCGGCGCTGGCCTCACCAAGCAGATCGCCTACACCCGCGAGCCCGGTGACCTCGGCGACCAGTACAACAGCTACCTCGACTGCGAGGAAGTGACCGGCGCCGGCAACCCCGGCGACGTGCTCATCAACCGCGACGGCAAGCTTCTGCGCCCCAAGCGGCTCCCGTCGAACCTGTTCCAGTTCCGTGCCGGATCGGGTGAAGATCGCTGCGTGCTGGACTGCATCACCTCGCTGCAGAGCGGCGCGGACCTGCTGTGGATCGAGACCGAGAAGCCGCACATCGCCCAGATCGCCGGCATGGTGGACCGCATCCGCGAAGTGATCCCCAACGCGAAGCTGGTCTACAACAATTCGCCCAGCTTCAACTGGACGCTGAACTTCCGCCAGCAGGTGTTCGATGCCTGGGCCGCCGAAGGCAAGGACGTCTCCGCCTATGATCGCACCAAGCTGATGAGCGTGGATTACGACAGCAGCGAGCTGGCCGCCGTCGCCGACGAAAAGATCCGCACCTTCCAGCGCGACGCCGCGGCGCGCGCCGGCATCTTCCACCACCTGATCACCCTGCCGACCTACCACACGGCAGCCGTCAGCACCGACAACCTCGCCCGCGAGTATTTCGGCGAGCAGGGCATGCTGGGCTATGTCAAGAATGTGCAGCGCAAGGAAATCCGCGAGGGCATCGCCTGCGTGAAGCACCAGAACATGTCCGGCTCCGACATCGGCGACGACCACAAGGAGTATTTCGCCGGTGAAGCCGCCCTGAAAGCCGGCGGCGCCCACAACACGATGAACCAGTTTGCTGCCTGAACGGCAGCGGCGAACCAGTTTGCTGCCTGACAACTGAACCACGCTCATAGGGGAGGAGCCCGGCCCGTCGCTTGAGGGAGCGGCGGGCCGGTTTTTTGTGCCGCAGCCGCCACCTCGCGAATTCGACGAGGCCGGACACCCTTGGCGACGGCAGCGCCGGGTGACACAAGGGAGGTCCCGCAAGGCGAAGGGATCGCATGAAAAAGCTTCTGCTGCTGCTCGGCCTCGCGGTCGCGGCTGTCCTCTCCTGGCGGATGGGCCTGTCCGACATCCTCACGCTCGATGCGCTGAAGGCGCGCCAGGCCGAGTTCCAGGCCCTCTACGCCGCGCAGCCCGCGCTGGTGCTTGCCGGCTTCTTTGCCCTCTACGTCGCTGTCACCGGCCTCTCGCTCCCGGGCGCTGCCATCCTCACGCTGGCTGCCGGCGCGCTGTTCGGCCTCGTCACCGGCACCATTCTCGTCTCCTTCGCCTCCACGCTGGGCGCAACGCTCGCCTTCCTTGCCGCCCGCTACCTGTTCCGGGCGCCGGTCGAAGCCCGCTTCGGCGACCGGCTCGGCGCCCTCAACCGCGGCCTCGAGAAGGACGGCGCCTTCTACCTCTTCACGCTCCGCCTCGTGCCCATCTTCCCCTTCTTCCTCATCAACCTGCTGATGGGCCTCACCCGCATCCGCACCCCCACCTTCGCCTGGGTCAGCCAGATCGGCATGCTGGCCGGCACCATCGTCTATGTGAACGCCGGCACCGAACTCGCGAAGATCGACGGCCTGTCCGGCATCCTCTCGCCCGGCCTGCTGCTCTCCTTCGTGGCCCTCGGCCTCTTCCCCTGGTTCGCCAAGGGCCTTGTTGGCTGGCTGGCTCGCCGCCGCGTGCAGTCCCGCTGGAAGCGCCCGAAACGCTACGATCGCAACCTGATCGTCATCGGCGGAGGCGCAGCCGGCCTCGTGACCGCCTACATCGCCGCGGCCGTGAAGGCGAAGGTCACCCTCATTGAATCCCACGCCATGGGCGGCGATTGCCTCAACACCGGCTGCGTCCCCTCCAAGGCCCTTTTGGCCAGCGCCAAGCGCGCCGCCGAGTTCCGCACCGCCGACAAGCTCGGCATCGTCCCGCATGCCCCCGAAGTCGACTTCCCCGCCGTCATGGCCCGCGTCCGCTCCGTCATCGCCACCATCGAGCCGCACGACAGCGTCGAACGCTACCAGACGCTGGGCGTCGATGCCCGCATAGGCCACGCCAGCCTCATCGACCCCTGGACGGTCGAGATCCGCACCAGCGAAGGCACCGAGCGCCTCACCACCCGCGCAACTGCACTGGCAACCGGCGCAAAGCCCATCATCCCGCCAATCCCCGGCCTGGCTGACGCCCCCCACCTCACCAGCGAGACCCTGTGGGACGCAATGGCGAAGCTCCAGGCCCCCCCGCCGCGCCTCACCGTGCTCGGCGGCGGCCCCATCGGCTGCGAACTCGCCCAGGCCTTCCAGCGCCTCGGCTCGCAGGTCACCCTCGTCGAAGGCGC
>JBGTBK010000407.1:0-5997 GCA_041749355.1 Sandaracinobacter sp.
GGGCGCGCCGAAGCGCCGGAAGCGGGAACCGCTGCCGCCGTGCTACCCGCCGTGCCCGTCACCGTGGTGCGATAGCCCGAACACTGCTTCACGATGGCGTTGAACCGCTCCGCCTGGGCAGGCGTCGCCGTCCGGCCGTCCCGTCCAAACAGCCGAACGGCCACCGGGTCGGGGATTGCCGCCTTTCGGATGTCGGCAACCATGCACGGGCATTTGTCGCCCACGATCGACAGCGTGCGCTGGCACATGACCAGCGGGGTGATCCCACTGTCGCCCCCGCTGTGCGATTGCGACGGCACCGCTGCCGGCGATTGCTGGACAGACGGTGCAGACGTGGCCCGCGCCGCCTGCGCCTTGTTCGGATCGGTCTGGGCCAGGCACTGTCCCTTGATCGCGAAATATTGTTGCTGCTTTTCAGGGCTGACCGACATCAGATCCAGCTTCACCAGCCGGGCAACTTCAGCCGGCTTGAAGCCGGCCGCCAATGCCTTTTCCACAGTGCAGCCGCAGGCATGCTTCAAAAGCGGCTCGGTCTGCGCGCAAGTGCCCATCAACATGATCGGCGATTGTGCTGCCAGGGACGAAGGCAAAAGGGCCATGACCAGAGCTGGAGCAATGGCGACGAGCAGGATTCGCAAGAACATGCCTGCACGGTGACGGATGATGGTTGCAGGGCAAGGTCGGCGGATTGCAGTGGCGCAACAATCCGTCGGCAATCAGGCACGCCCCGTCCTGGTCCGGCCAGGCAGCTCTGCACATCCCCAACTTTAGCCTGACCCAAAAAAGGTCTGGGCAGGACCTAGGCGCCCCTTTCGAGGGACACGAAGCGTTCCTGCCCGTACCTGTGGCGTGCCAGACGCTCAGCGCGGCCTTGCCGACGCGACGCGAATGTTGCGCGAACCGCGGTCGAAGCGGTTCTCCAGCCGATAGGCCTCGCGGGCCGACAGCCGCCCGCCATCAGCAGACTGGCGGTCCACCGCCCGGTCCAAGGACGTCTGCTGGCGGTTCAGCGCCTGGGCCTCGCGCGGACCGATCCGCCCGGACTCCACGCCCCGATCGATGCGGTCGTCCTGCCGCTCCAGCCGGGTCTCGAAACGGTCCTCGGCCCGGTCAGAGGGCGACGAAGCCATCGCCGCACCAGCCGCTGAAAGCACAACTCCCATCACAACAAGCCTTGCCAATGCCATGATCTTTCTCCCTTTCGAGCTTGTGTCATCGATCAGGGATACGGGCGAAGCTTGAGTAATCCCCCGCCCGATTGCAAAAGAAAAGGGCCGGAGTTTCCCCCGGCCCTTTCTTGGCGATGCAAGGTTCGCGGCTCAGGCGAGCACGCGCACCGGGACGGCGCGCTGGCGACGCATGGCAGCGCCGACCAGGCCGAAACCGGCGATCAGCATCGCCCAGGTGGCGGGCTCTGGAACCGCGGGGGCGGAAATGTCGTCGATCTCGAAGGCGACATCGGTCGACTTGAAGCGCAGCCCGGTGATCACTTCATTGCCCTCCGCATAGAAGGTCACCCGCCGGTTGGTGGCGGCCGCGCTCTGGTTGCCGAAGTTGGCGTTGATCAGGGTCGCGCCCGACAGGGTGAAGATCGTCGCGCCACCCGCGCCAAGCACATCGACATGGTTGTAGGTGTCGATCGAGCCCCAGTAGAAGCCGATGGCCGACAGGTCAGGCGTCGAAAGCGTGGCATTGTTCGTCTGCAGCGCGCTGGAGGTGTAGAAATAGAAGTCGGTCGAGTTGTTCGGCGCGGGCGAGGCGTGCTGCCCGCCGATCGTGGTGTTGACCACGCCATAGCTGCCAGAAAGCGAATAGCCGGTCGGCAGGGCTGCAGTCTCGAAGTCGATCACGACCTGCAGCGGCGCTGCGCCGGGATCCGGTGCGCCCATCTGGCTGGTGTAGGTGACAGCGCCGGCAGCAGAGGCAAGCGACAGGGCGGCGATGGTCGAGAGAATGGCGATACGCATGGTAGTGCTCCTTTGGTGCGACGGCCCGACTGGGCATGCACGTAAGGAGCAGCAAGTTGCGTGCCAACCTTATGGAAAGGCTGGATTTTAGGGCGACGATAGTTAACGCTGTAAAGGCTGCCGACAGGGGCAGACCAGTTAACCTTTCCACGTTTCAGAAGGCGGCCAGGCAGGCCCTGATCAGCATGACTGCAAGCGCAATCCAGCTGAGCGCGAACAGCGAAAAGCGCACCACCACCTTGTTGGCGGTCGCCTGAACAATCGAATGGGCAACCCGAAGGCCAACATAGGCCCAGGCGCAGATCACATGCACGCCATCTGCCAGCCCCAGCAGCACGATCGTGATCGTCAGCGCATAGAAAAGCGTCGGCGCCTCGAAAAGGTGGTTGTAATTGTCGGCCACGCGCCGGACTTCGCTGGGGATCCGGTCGTGATAGCTGCCCGGGTGCATCGCCTCCTGCGGATCGACGCCTGCCTTGGTGAAGGCCGGAAGCCGGGTGGCGTACATCCACAGGAACATTGCCAGCGTGAGCAGCCCCATCGCAAGGATGGCGTGCAGCATGGATTGGCCGGCCGATGTCAGGTCTGTCATGAAGTCCTCCGCTGATAAGCTGCCAACCTTGGTCGGATCGCTGGCAGGCGGCAACCGCTGAGGTTAGACAGTGGGAATGACCGACTCCCGTCTGACCGACTCCCGACTTCTCGAGCTCCGCACCGGCCGCGCCATCCGGCTCGACGGCCATCTGTCGGCCTATGCCAAGGCGCCGCGCAAGGGCCCGGTGATGGCCCGAGCGCTTGGCCTGGACGGCGACGAGGTGGGCGATTGCCGCGTGCATGGCGGCCCCGAAAAGGCGATCTACGCCTATGGCGCGGCCGCCTATGCGGGCTGGATCGCCGACCACCCCGGTCACGTCGACCGGCTGGTGCCGGGCGCCTTCGGGGAAAATCTGCTGATCGAGGGCCAGGACGAGACCAGCGTCTGCATCGGCGACCACTGGCGGATCGGCAGCGCCCTGGTGCAGCCCTGCCAGCCCCGCCAGCCCTGCTCGACCTTGGCGCGCTGGTTCGGCGACCCGTTGATGGTGAAGGCAATGGTCAAGAACGGCCGCTCGGGCTGGTACCTTCGCGTGCTGGAGGAAGGCCCGATCGAAGCCGGCGACCGACCCATGCTGGAACATCGCCCACAAGGTGCCTGGAGCGTGGCCCGGGTGCTGGAAGCCTCCTACCGCTCCCCGCCGGACAAGGCCGAGCTTGCGGCACTGGCACAGGCGCCGGGCCTGGCTGAAAGCTGGGCTGCCTGGGCCGCCAGCACTGCGGAAGCCGACCGGCCCCGGGCAAAGCCGCTCTGAATCCCTGCCCTCACACGCCTTGCCAGCACCCGGCCCCGCACCTAAACGGTCCTGACGCACAACGCGCCGAAACCTCGTCCAGTCGCGACAATGGAGCGCTGCCCTGCCAACCCTGTTCCTGTCCTACAAGTCCGAGGATCGCCCAAGGGCCGAAAAGCTGGTCCACGCCCTGCAGGCGGCCGGAATCGAGATCTGGTGGGACCAGAATCTCGGCGTCGGAGACGCCTGGCGCCACCAGCTCGGCGAACGCCTTGACGCGGCCGCCTGCGTGGTGGTGCTGTGGAGCAAGCGGTCAGTCGGGCCGGAGGGCAATTTCGTCCAGGACGAAGCAGCCCGCGCAACCCGCAGGGGAACCTATCTTCCCGTCCTGATCGACGAAGTGGAAATGCCGCTCGGCTTCGGCTCTGTCCAGGCGCACCAGCTCATCGGATGGAACGGCAACGCCCGCGACCCACGGTTGCTCAGCCTGCTCGCAAAGGTGAAGGCCCTCCTCGAAACTCGGCCGCCACCGAGCGGCGCCATCGAGACCGTCCACGGCCACGCAGCAGAAGCCCCGCAATCCGTCACCGGCCTGAACCGCCGCGCGCTCGTGCTGGGGAGCGGAGCAGTTCTGGCAGCCGGCGGCCTTGCCCTTCTCTCTCCCGATGTTCGCGCGCGCCTCGGCTTTTCGGGCGCTTCGGCCAAGCAGCCAGTCACGCTCGCGGTGCTCCCATTCCGGGCACTTGCCGCAACCGAGGAAGCCGACCTGCTGGCCGAAGGGCTTACCGAAGAGCTCCGAACCGCCCTTTCCCGCTCCGGCCTCATCCAGGTGGCCGCCCGCACCTCCTCCAACAGCTTTGCGGGCTCCGATCTCGACACCCGCGAGATTGCCCGCCGCCTCGGCGTGCAATGGCTGCTCGCGGGATCGGTCCGTGTCGCCGACAAGCGGGCCCGCGTGTCGGCTGCGCTTGCCGAGGCAGAAAGCGGCCTCGAGACGTGGAGCGAAAGCCTCGACCGGGAAATGGACGACCTCATCTCCATGCAGAAGGGCATCGCGACCTCGGTTGCAACCGCGCTGGTGGGGTCGCTCGGCCCGGAAGCCGCTGCTGCAACCGGCCGGGTGCCAACCAGCAGCACCCAGGCCTATGGCGCCTATCTGCGCGGACGTCGCTTGCTCGACCAGGCAACCGACATCGCGTCGGATCGTGCCGCCCTTGCCGAGTTCGACACCGCACTCGGCCTCGACCCGCGCTTCGCCGGGGCCCATGCAGCCCGCGCCCGGGCCCTGCAGGCAATCGCGAATGCAACCCTCTCGGGCGCCGAGCGGGACAGCGCAGTGAAGGAGGCGCTCGCTGCCGCCAGGGCCTCGGTCGGCATCGATCCGGACGACCCGACCGCCCAGTCGACCCTCGGGTTCGTCCTGATGTACGGCCTGCTCGACTTTCCATCTGCCCGGCAGCCCTTCGACACCGCCTATCGCCTCGCGCCACGCAATGCCGATGTGCTGGTCCGCCACGGGTTGTTCCATGCCCGTGTCGGAACCATGGCCACCGGCCTCGGCTCGCTTGCGCTGGCAACCCGCCTTGACCCCTACAATCCGCGCGCCTTCCGCGCCCATGCACTCGCCCTGCTGGCAGCCCGCCGCCACGACGACAGCATTGCCGAGATGCGCAAGGGGCTGGCGCTCAATCCTTCGCTCAGCGCAGCCCAGGTTACCATCGGCGACAATCTGGTGGCCAAGGGCGATGTGGCCGGCGCAATTCCCTTCTATCTGAAGGAACCGCAGGATTTCAATCGCTTCACCGGCCTTGCCATTGCCCATCACAGGCTGGGGGCGCAGAGCCTGGCAGAAGAGGCCTATCGCGCGCTCGAGGAACTCGGCGAAAGTGTCTCGTATCAGCGCGCGCAGGTTCTTGCCCAATGGGGCCGCGGCGACGACGCGATGGCAGCGCTGGGCGCAGCGCTTCGTCTGCGCGACGGAGGCGTGCCGCTGATGCGGAACGACCCCTTCCTAGATCCTCTGCGCCAGCGCACCGACTTCCAGGCCCTGCTGAAGACGCTCGCGTTCGGGTGATTTTGCACGAAGGGCGTTGCCAGCGTGCCAAATGTCCGCAACACTGCACTCTCTTGTCTCAGGAGGGTTTCATGACACGACTTCTCGCAACGATCGCCACGGTTTCCTTGTTGTCTCTTGCAGCCTGCGGAGGCCAGAAGACGGCCGAGGAAGCGCCGGCGCCAGACACCCCCGCAATGGACGCACCTGCAGCCGATATGCCCATGGAGGATCCGGCGGCTTCTGCCCCGACCGACGGCGGAATGACCCCGGCTGATCCCATGGCACCGCCTGCCGACCCCACAGCCCCGGTCACACCACCTACCGACGACAGCCCGGTCAATGCCGGGAACGACAAGGGTCGCGCTGGCTGAACCAGACACATTGGCCCCAGCCCGCAGCGGCCCGGGACCAAATCAGCTTCGAACTCGAGACCCCGCCGTGCACACTGCCCGGCGGGGTTTTCGCATGGCGCACGCCAAGGCCACCGAACCCGTGTCAGCGGCGCATCACGCCTGCGATCCACTCCGCATGGTCGGCATCGACCCGGGAGTAGCGGGTCTCCACTTTCGCACGCGCGCCAGTGCTGCCGCCGCACAGCCGCTCGCCGAATGGCCGTCGGCTGGTAATGCCGACCAGCACCGCGCCG
>JBGTBK010000408.1:0-4116 GCA_041749355.1 Sandaracinobacter sp.
GTTGCCCCAGGCACATCCGCCTCCGCCAGCATGGCTCGCCAATCCCCGGGCACAAAGGCCCGGCGCACCGACAGCGCGCCGTCGTGCTGCACACAGGGGTGCCAGCGCGCCGCGAAGGCCAATGCCTTGAACCCGCCCCAGGCGAACCAATGGCGGTGCAGGTCGTTCACGAACCAGCCGTGGCTCGCAGTCGCTTCCTGCCAGCGCAGCAGCCGCACCACGTGGGGCGTTGGCAGATGGTGGGTGAACAGCGCGCTGACGATCGCATGGGGCGGCTCGGCCGGCGCCCAGTCGAACAGATCGCCCAGGTGCCAGTCGATCCCCATCTCTACCGGGGTCCGCTGTTCCGCCAGCGCCCGGCAGCGGGGGTTCATGTCCACGCCCGTCAGCCGCGGCTTCAGCCCCCGCGCGGTGGCCCAGCCATGAATGCGCCGGAGCATTCCGCCCTGCCCATAGCCCAGGTCCGCAACCCTGAGTTCAGTCCCGGCAGGCCAGCCCGCGGTCAGCCGCTCCAGAAAGGCCAGCGTCGGCGGGGCTGCCCGGGTGATCCGGTTCACGGTTTCCAGATCGTCGAGCACGGCCGCGAAATCCGCCAGCGGATAGTCGCGCACATCCATCCACTCGGGCTCTTCGGCGCGCCGGGAAAAATCAGGCCAGGCCATCAGATGCCCCGCGCTGCGCGCGCCTCAAAGCTTCTCGAAGGTGAAGGTCTCGCAGGCAAGGCCAGGCCCGAATGCCATCGCAAGCCCCTGCCCCGGCTCGGCACCAGCCAGCACCCGCTGCAGCACGAACATAAGCGTTGCGCTGCTCATGTTGCCGAAATCCTTCAGCACCCCGCGCGACCAGTCAAGTCGGCCCTTGGCCAGCTCCAGCCCGTTTTCCACGGCATCCAGGATCGCCTTGCCGCCAGCGTGCACGGCGAAAATGCCGTAATCCTCGGGCTGGCGCCCACGCAGCACCCCGTCTGGTGCATTGCGCGCCCGCTCGTCGGCCATCGCCTTCTGGATGCGCTGCGGCACATGGCCCGACAGGTGCATGTCGAAGCCGGTGTCGCCCACGTCCCAGGTGATCAGGCCATCCGACTCGGGGATGGCGAAGCTCAGGAATTCGTTGAGCGCAACGCCGTTGGGCTCGGCCGTAACAAGCGCTGCGGCGCAGCCGTCGCCGAACAGCAGCATCGACAGCAGCTTCTCCACGTCGCGCGTGTCCTGGAAGTGCAGCGTGCAAAGCTCGATCGTCACCACCAGCACGCGAGCCTCGGGGGTCGAGCGCACGATATGGTGCGCCAGCCGCAGCGAATTCACCGCCGCGTAGCAGCCCATATAGCCGACCACGGTGCGCTCGACGCCCGGGTCCATGCCCAGCTCGCGCACCAGCACCTGGTCCAGCCCCGGCGCCATGAAGCCCGTGCAGCTGGCAAGCACCAGGTGCGTCACCTTGGAAAGATCGGTGTCGAGGCCAAGGATCGCCTCGCCGGCAAGCTTGGGCGCCACTTCCGCGAACCGCGCCATTCGCCGGCTGGTCGGCGGGAACGACCCGGGCACATAAAAGCCCTCGGTGTCGGCCACGAAGCCGTCGGGGTTCTCCACCGGCTCGAAACTGGAAAAACGGCGCTCGATCCCGGATCGCCCGGCCAGCCGCTTGAACATCACGGCCTCGCGTCGGCCCTCCAGCAGCCCGCCGACAAAGCGCCCGAAGGCCTCATGCACATCGTGCTGCGGTACGGCAGTCGAAATGCGGTTCACATGCGCCACGGCGGGGGAGGTATCTTGCATCGTCATCACAGTGGCACAGCCTTTCCCGCCGGTCGAGGGCAAGCCTGCCACTGCCGATGCGGTTGGGCGCCCCTGCGACGGGCTGTCACTGCACCGGCCCTGCCCGGCAGCATCGGTTCAGTCAGCAAGCGGGTGCAGGCCCTTCACCGTCGCTGCCAGCCGCGCCCCGTCGACGTGGGTGTAGCGTTCAGTGGTCGAAATGTCGGCATGGCCCAACAGGGTCTGCAGCGACCGCAAGTCAGCGCCGTTCTCCAGCATGTGGGTTGCAAAGGCGTGGCGCAGCACGTGGGGCGAGATGCGCTCGGGCGCGATTCCCGCCCGGGCGCCCAGCGCCTTCACGAGCTGGAACAGGCGCACGCGCGAGAAGTGGGTCTTGCCCGAAGGAAAGAGCCAGCGACTGTCCCTTGGCACCAGCGCAAGTTGCGCCTCCACCGCGCGCAGCGCCGCGGGCGACAGCGGAACCAGCCGCTCCTTGTTGCCCTTGCCCGTCACGATCGCGAAGGGCTGCGGCGGGCGGATCGCATTCCTGGGCAGCGACACCAGCTCGGTTGCCCTCAGGCCCGAGCCATAGAGCAGCTCCACCAGCGCCTTAAGCCGGATTGCCTGCGGGCCCGGCTTCTCGGCAAGGTCGGCCTCCAGCACCGCGAACAGGGAATCCACCTCGCCCGTCGACAGCGTGCGGGGCAGCGGCCGGCCGGGCTTCACCCCGGCAATGGCGTTCGCCGGATTGTCGGGGCGGATGCCCTCGGCTGCCAGGAAACCGAAGAAGCGCCTCAGCGCCGACCGCTTGCGCGCAAGGCTGGACGGGGCAAGCGTGTGCCAGCCCGCGAACACCCGCTCGAGGTCCTCGGTCGACGCGCCCGCCAGCCGGCCTTCCAGATCGGCCGACGCCCCCTGAAGGTCCCGGCCAAAGGCGGCAAGCGTGTTGGCTGCGGCCCCCCGCTCGCTCGCCAGCATGTCCAGGAACAGGGCGATCGCGCGGGGGTCTGGCAGGTTGGCCACTTTCTCCTCAGGCGTTGAAGTGCAGCTTCAGCCCCGGCTCGTCCCAGCGGCACATGGCAAGCTTCCCCGTGGTCGACAGGCAGACGGCCGCATCCCGCATGTCGGCTCCGCCAAAGGCAATGTTGGTGGTCAGCAGGTCGGGGAAGTCGTGATAGACCACCTCGCCGGTCGCCGGGTCCGCCACGCCGATGCCGGGGCGGTCCACCAGTGTTGCCTGCGCGATCTTGCCCGACGCCAGCATGGCCAGCGAATCGAGAAGGATGCGCCCCGGGAAGTCGGCCACCAGCCGGCCGGGAATCGCGCCCAGCGGCGAAGGCGCCACTTCGCCCGGCCCGGTGATGTCGAAGGCCAGAATATAGCAGCGGCTGCAGACCGCCACATAGACCGTCTTGCCGTCGGGCGAGAGGCCGACCCCGTTGAAGTCCAGGCCGTAATAGGCCCGCTTCAGCGTCCGGCCGTCGGGCGTCGCATAATAGAGTCCGCCATGGTCGGTGTGATGGTCGAAATGCTTGCCAAGGTCGGTGAACCAGAAGCCGCCGTCGGCATCGAACACGATGTCGTTGGGCCCGGAAAGCCGCTGCCCCTCGAAGCTGTCGTACAGCCGCTCGACCTTGCCGGTTGCAATGTCGATCCGCTCGATCCGGCCGGTGGTGTAATCCTCGGCGGCATTGCCCGGGATGGTCAGCCCGTCGAGATAGCCCCATTTGAAGCCGCCATTGTTGCACACATAGAGCGCGCCATCGGGGCCGATCGCAGCGCCGTTCGGGCCGCCGCCGGGCGTCGCGACAACCTGCGTGCTGCCATCGGGCCTGACCCGCGTGATCTGCCCGCGGGCGATCTCCACGATGATCACCGAACCGTCGTCCATCATCACGGGCCCCTCGGGAAAGGCCAGTCCCTCCGCCAGAATCCGATAGTCCATCTTCTCTCCCCTCTTGCTTGTTGAAGCCATGCTTCCACGTGCCCCCGTCTGGCACAAGTGGCTACAGAAACAGCGTGACAGCCCGAAGCCCGTTCGCCTAATGTTCCGGCCATGTCCGAGTATATGCCCGCCCTCATCGCAGCCGCCTGCCTGCTCGCCGCCCTGCTGGCCGGCTGGGCCATCTGGGGTCGCCCGCTCGCTGCGCTGCGCACCGAACAGTCAGACCAGCGCGAGGCCTTTGGCAGAGCGCTCGCCGAGGTTGCCGCCTACAAGCAGCAGGCCGAGGAAGCGAAGCCCTTCATCGGCCGCGCTTCGGAACTGCAGGCCGCCCTCTCCAGCGCCGAATCGACCCTGGCCGAACGCGACCGCGCCTTCGCCGACGCCGCAACCGAGCGCGAGCGGGTGCATGCCGAAACG
>JBGTBK010000409.1:0-1976 GCA_041749355.1 Sandaracinobacter sp.
CTCGGCCCTGCCCGGCCCGGTCCTGCGCGCACACGCGATAGGTCTTCGACAGGCCCAGCATCACCCGCGCCCAGGCCCGGCTGTCGGCCGACCAGCCGCTGTCGAACACCACCACCGGCCCACGCCGGCCGTCGCACCACAGGTTGATGACGCGGCCATCCTCCAGCGTGACGGGGGCATCGAAGGGGGCCGCGGCAACAGGCGCTGACAGTGCCAACAGCGCCCAAAGCCAGATCCTGGCGCCAATCCGCATATGCCGTCTCCTCAGGCCAGAAGGGTTGCAACACCCAGCGCCGCAAAGATAGCGGCTGCCACCAGCCGCAGCAGCCTCAATGGCAGGATTTTCAGCAGACGGTCGGCAAAGATCACGGCCGGCACGTTGGCCAGCATCATGCCCGCCGTGGTGCCAAGCGTGACTGCAACCGGTGCGGCAAACTTGGCTGCAAGCGCAACAGTGGCGATCTGGGTCTTGTCGCCCATTTCCACCACGAAGAAGGCGATCGTGGTGGCAAGAAAGGCGCCCCATTTGCCGCCTGAGGCCGGGCCTTCCTCTTCCTTGTCCGGGAACAGCGCCCAGATGGCGGTCGCGAAAAAGCTGGCAGCCAGCAGCCAGCGCAGCTGCTGCGGATCGAGCCACTGAGCAATCAGCGTGCCCAGCGCCGAGGCGAGCGCATGGTTCAGCACGGTTGCCGCGAAAATCCCGGCAATCACCGCCCAGGGCTGGCGGAAGCGGGCCGCAAGCAGGATTGCCAGAAGCTGGGTCTTGTCGCCCATCTCGGCCACGAACACGGTGGCGGTGGACACCAGGAAAGCCTCGATCATGGCCAGCCCCTGCCCTGCCCCGCCGCGGCTTGCAAGCAGACGCCGGCGCAACTACCCCGGACAACATGCCGACCCCGCTTGCCCGCCTCATCCGCCTCCTCGATGTCGAGGAAATCGAAGTCGATCTCTATCGCGGCTCCAACACCGATGCCGGATGGGTCCGGGTCTATGGCGGGCAGGTGGTGGCGCAGGCGCTTGCAGCAGCGCAGCGCACCGTTGCCGAAGACCGGCCGGTGCATTCCCTGCACAGCTATTTCATGCGCCCCGGCGAGCCGCGCATCCCGATCCTGTACAAGGTGGACCGCGAACGCGACGGCGCAAGCTTCACCACGCGCCGGGTGACTGCGATCCAGCATGGCCGCGCAATCTTCTCGCTGGCGGCCAGCTTCCAGCAGCGCGAAACAGGCCTTGCCCACCAGGACCCTCTGCCACCAACCAAGGGGCCCGATGGCCTGCGCAGCGAAGCCGAATGGAACACGCTCGCCGGAGACCGCATCCCCGAACCCTGGCGCACCATCTGGGCCAGCCGCGACCGCCCGTTCGAGTTCCGCCCGGTGACCCCTGCCAACCCATTCGATCCGAAGCCCCTGCCGCCAGCCACGCAGAACTGGTTTCGGGCCGATGGCGAAGTGCCGACAGGCCAGGCCCTGCGCGCCGCTCTGTTCGCCTATGCAACCGACATGACCCTGCTGGACACCTGCCTGCTGCCGCACGCGGTTTCCTGGACCGATCCAAAGCTGCAGGCCGCGAGCCTTGACCATGCCATCTGGTTCCACCACGAGCCTGACCCCGCGGCCTGGCACCTGTTCGACCAGTCCAGCCCCGCTGCCTCGGGCGGGCGCGGCCTCAACATCGGAAAGATCTTCGCCGAGGATGGCCGGCTGGTTGCAACCGTGGTTCAGGAAGGCCTGATCCGCTACCGCAGTTGACAGCAGACCAGACGTCAGCGCGACTGAACGGCCACGATCCGGCCAGACTGCTGTCGGCCAAGGCCTGCCACCTGTGCCAGCAGCCCTTCCCTGTCGCCGGCACGGGCCCGGGCCAGCATTCGTTGCGCGATCTGTGCTGCCGGGCCGCCATGCGGCGACCAGGCCAGCGGCTCCAGCACGTTCGCGGCCTCGGCCATCCGGTTCGCCTGCGAAAGGGCAAGGGCC
>JBGTBK010000410.1:0-3007 GCA_041749355.1 Sandaracinobacter sp.
AGGTGCTGACCGCAGGCCAGGGCCAGAACCCCGCCCGGCAGGCTGCCATAGCCGCCGGCATCCCGCAGGAAGTCCCGGCCTGGGGCGTCAACCAGGTCTGCGGCTCGGGCCTGCGCGCGGTCGCCCTTGCGGCCCAGTCCATCCGCAACGGCGACGCATCGGTGATGCTGGCCGGCGGGCAGGAAAGCATGTCGCTCAGCAACCACGCCCAGGCGCTGCGCGCTGGGCAAAAGATGGGCGCACTGGAACTGGTCGACACCATGATCAAGGACGGTCTGTGGGATGCCTTCAACGGCTATCACATGGGCGTGACCGCCGAGAATGTGGCCGAGCGCTACCAGATCGGCCGCTCCGCGCAGGACGAGTTCGCAGCCCGCTCGCAGAACAAGGCCGAAGCTGCGCGCAAGGCCGGGCGCTTCGTGGGCGAGATCGCACCCGTCACCATCAAGGGCCGCAAGGGCGACACCATCGTCGACACCGACGAATACATCCGCGACGGCGCAACGGTGGAGGCGATGGCAGCGCTGAAGCCTGCCTTCAAGAAGGACGGTTCGGTCACGGCCGCCAATGCCTCGGGCCTGAACGATGGCGCCGCAGCGCTGGTGCTGATGTCGGCCACAGAGGCGGCGCGGCGGGGCGCGACGGTGCTTGCCCATGTGAAGAGCTGGGCTTCGGCGGGGGTCGACCCGGCGGTCATGGGGATCGGCCCGGTTCCGGCCTCGAGGCTGGCGCTGGAAAAGGCCGGCTGGAGCGTCGCGGACCTCGACCTCGTCGAAGCGAACGAGGCCTTTGCCGCCCAGGCGCTTGCCGTCGGGCAGGAACTCGGCCTCGATCCCGACAGGCTGAACGTGAACGGCGGCGCAATCGCCATCGGCCACCCGATCGGTGCGTCCGGGGCGCGGATCCTCGTCACCCTGCTGCACGAGATGCAGCGCCGCGACGCAAAGAAGGGCCTTGCGACCCTGTGCATCGGCGGCGGCATGGGCATTGCGCTGACGGTGGAGCGCTGACGGCGGCATGACGGCGGGAGAGGCAGTTTCCGGCGCAGCGGTGGATGCAGTCGCGCGGACCCGCAGGCCAGGCCCGCCCGGCGAAGGGGAGACAATCCTGTGGCAGGGCCGGCCGCAGATGCTTGCCCGCAAGCTGTGGGAGCTGGCCGGCTTCCTGACCCTGCTTGCGCTGCTCACCTGGCTGGCAGTCGAACTGATCAAGCCGCATCTGTCAGGCTCCGAGTTCGCCGGTACGCCCAATACGACCGCGTTGCCGCTGATCCTTGCGATGGTGGCGGGCATGATCGCGATCATCGCGCTTCCGGTCTGGCTGCGTTCCAGCGCCCGGGCCCGCGCGGCCTATGTGCTGACCAACCGCCGGGCGCTGGTGCTTCTGGGTGGCCGGGTGATCGGCGAAGCCCTGCTGTTCGGGGCCGAGATGGAGGCAAGCGACAGCGAGGTGCGCTTCGATGCCGGGCACATGTTCCTCAGCTGGCGCCTGAAGGACGAAGGCACCGACTATCTGCGCTTCGAGCAGATCCGCGACGGCCTTGCGGTGGCCGCGCTTGCCGAGGAGCATGGGGCGCGCTGGCTGAACCGGCCAGAGGAGCCGGGCGCCGGAACCAGCAACGATAGCGACGCGGCGTCAGGCGGCAGCTGAGGGGCGCGCCTTGATGCGGGCGTGATAGGCCTGGACATTGGGGTGCGCGTCCCCTGCCCTGAGCTTTACCCATTTCGCGAAGTCGAGGCAGATGAAGGCGGTGATGTCGGCCACGCTGAAGCGCTCGGTCGCAAGCCATTCCCGGCCCTCCAGCCGCTCTTCCAGCCGGTCGAGCCATTGCGCGGCAAGCAACCGCCCGCGCTCGGCAAGTTCGGGGATCTGCGGCGTGGCGGGCCCGGCCCCAGGGGCACCACGGCTCGCATAGGCCTCTGCCGTGTTGCGGAACACCGCTGCGATGTTGAACATCCCCTCGAACTCCATGTGCCGCTGCCAGCGCTCCACTTCGGCCTGCTCGATTGCCGATTTGCCGAACAGGTCGGGCTCGGGGTACAGGCATTCGATGTAGCGGCAGATGGCGAGGCTTTCGTCGAGGATCTGCCCGTCCTCCAGCAGCAGGGTCGGAACCACCCCGCGCGGGTTCACCGCAAGATAGGAGGGCGACAGGTTTTCGCCGGCCTGTATGTCGACCTCGACCCGCGGGATCTCGATCCCCTTTTCGGCCAGGAACATGCGCACGCGGCGCGGGTTCGGCGCCCTTGCCATGTCGTACAGCTTCAGGGGGAGCGTAAGGGGCGGTTTCGGCGGCGATTCCATGGGTCTTTTCAATCCTCCCGGGGTTCGCTATACGCCGCGCCACCATGCAAGGCCACGCTTTCAAACAGTTTATGCGACGCGGCTGACCGCCGCGCGCCCCAGTCCGGACGATCCGGAGCGGGCGCGGCGCGGCGGGCGGGTGGCTGGCGGCCACTCGGGGGAGACACTGTCTCCGAACGGAAATCCTTCCATCATTTCCCAGACACACCCTTGTTGCATGGACGCGCCCGTGGACTTTCTCGCACATGATTCCGTTGCCCCCGATGCGGTGGCAGATCTTCTCGACCTTTGCTTCGGCCCAGCCCGGCACAGGCGCACGGCCGCTCTGCTGCGCCAGGGTGCGCCCCGCATCGATACCGCCAGCTTCGTGGCATTCGACGGCGACCTGCTGGCCGGCAGTGTGGAGGCCTGGGAGATCGGCTGGAACCACCCGCAAGGCAGCCGCCAGATTGCGCTCCTCGGTCCGCTGGTGTCGCACCCCGACAGGCGGGGGCAGCGGATCGGAGCCCGCCTGATGGACCTGGCGCTGGCCGAGCTCGACAAGCTTCATCTGCCTGTCGTGCTGATCGGTGACGCCCCCTATTATGAGCACTGGGGCTTTGCCGCCCGGCACACCGCCGAGTGGATCCTGCCCGGCCCGGTCGATCGCGACAGGCTGCTGCTGCGCTGGCCGGCAGGCCACAGGCTGCGCGGCCCGGCTACC
>JBGTBK010000411.1:0-25422 GCA_041749355.1 Sandaracinobacter sp.
CATGGCTCGACCCGCGGTCGTGCGGCGGGGCGAAACGGTCGATCCCCATTGCCCGCACCCCGCGCCGCGCCGCCTGGTACAGGCAAGCCGCCCCAACCGCGCCCAGCCCGATAACCACCATCTCCGCCCGGCTGCTGATTGCGACCATCTGCCTGCTGCTCCGTTCCCGGCCCCGGCCCGCATCCCTAGCGGGCGGTCGCCGTGATGTAGCCGGCAAGTGTCATGGACGCTTCGCGGATGGCAGTTTCGGGCGCGAGTTTGATCCCGGCCTCCAGCTGGCGGGCATAGTCCGCCGCCTGCATCAGGGATATCGAGAACAGCTGGCGCAGACGCGCGGTCAACACATCCTCCGGGATATCCCGCACGCACTCGATCAATCTCGCGCGCAAGGACAGAAGGCTGGGCATGCCGGCTTCACTGACCAACTCGAGCAGGTTGAACCGCGGGTCGGTCGAGAATTGGAGGCAGAACCGGGCATACAGCCGACCCTCCTCATCAAGGCTGGACTCCATGAAGGGCGCAATGGCCGCCTCCAGCAGCGCAACGAGGCGGCGCGCCGGATCGGCCTCATCGACTTTCGCCAGTCGCAGCGCGCGCTCCTGCTCGATCGCCCGGTATCGCTGCGTGAAGACCTCCTTGATCAGCGATTCCACGTTTCCGAAGTGATAATGAACCGCGCTCGGATTGCGCGCGCCGGCAGCGCGGGTGATGTCCTTGACCGAGACGGTGCCCAGCCCCCTCTCGGCAATCAGCCGCTGTGCGGCCTGAAGCAAGGCGGTTCGCGTATCGAGAGTTGGCGATTGCTGCATGTTGATCCGGCCTAATCTTGCGCATTAATGCAGATCGTGAAATATCACGTTACGCATCCATGCGGCAAACGATAGAAGGTGGGGTGCCCGGTTCACAACTGCCGCAAGCAGGCCCAGGGAGCCAATGCGTGACCAATCCGTCCGACGCGCCTGTATCCGCAAACCTGCCCCCTGTGTTGCCATCGGCCGGTGCAGAGCGGCAGGATTGCGCGCCGCCGCCCCTTTCCAGGTCCGCCAGGCTGGCCTTCGGTGTTGGCGCGGTCGCGCCGGGGGTAACGACGGCCGCATTCGATTTCTTCCTGCTGATCTTCTACAGCCAGGTCGTCGGCCTCGACGCACAGCTGGTCGGCCTCGCCATCCTCGTGGCGCTGGTATGCGATGCGATCAGCGATCCGATCGTCGGCTACTGGTCCGACAACCTGCGCTCGCGCTGGGGCAGGCGGCATCCGTTTCTCTATGCCTCGGCCGTCCCGCTGGCGGCGAGCTTCTATTTCCTCTGGACACCGCCCGAGAACGCCAGCCAGACCATCCTGTTCTGGTACCTCCTCACGCTGGCCGTGATCGTGCGGACCGCAGTCACCTTCTACCGCACACCGGCCAGCGCGCTCGTTCCCGATCTCACCCGGGAGTATGACGAGCGCACCTCGCTGTACGGCCTCCGCTACTTTTTCGCCTGGGCCGGAGGCAACGCGATATCGGTCTGGATGTTTGTCGTGCTGTTCCCGATGTTCGTGACTGCCGCCATATCCGATGGTCGGTTCAACCCGGACGCCTATCCCGTCTACGGTTCGGTCGGGGCGCTGGTGATCCTGCTTTCGATCCTTGTCAGCGCGGTGGGCACGCATTCGCGCATTCCCTATCTGAAACCCGCCCCGCCGGAACGAAGCCTGACCCTCGGGATCATCTTCGGCGAGCTCTTCGAGACACTGTCGAACCGCTCCTTCCTGTCGTTGTTCATCGCCGCCATGCTGGCGGCCATCGCCGGCGGGCTCGCCGCGGGCCTTTCGCTCTATTTCCTCACCTATTTCTGGGGATTTGACGAGCGCCAGACCGGGGCCATCCTCATCGGCACCTTCGTGGCCGCCGGCATCGGGCTTGTTCTGGCACCGCTCGTTTCGCGCAAGCTCGGCAAGAAGCGTGGCGCCATCCTCGTGGGACTGGTTGCCTTTGTCGGCGCTCCGGTGCCCATTGTCCTGCGCCTCCTCGACCTGCTTCCGCCAAATGGCACAGCGTTCATCTTCTGGTTCGTCACCATCACCAACATCATCGATGTCGGGCTGATCATCTGCTTCCAGATCCTGTTTGCATCAATGCTGGCCGACCTGGTCGAGGACAGCGAACTGCAGACCGGGCGGCGGTCGGAAGGCGTGTTCGTCGCTGCCGAGACATTCATCGACAAGGCCGTGCGCGGCATCGGCGTGATCGCTGCGACGACGGTGCTGACGCTCGCCGGTTTTCCGTCGGGCGCCAACGTCGAAGACGTCAGCGCCGACGCAGTCTGGCGGATGGGCGCCTATTATGTGCCCCTCGTGCTGGCGCTCTGGATCGCCATGATCGTCGCCATCTCGACCTATCGGATCGACAGGGGCAGGCATGAGGAGAATCTCCGCAGGCTCGGCGCCTGACGGAGACCCTCGGGCCGAGCCGCCGAACAGCCGTCTGGCTCGTCAGAACGACTTGCGAAAGGTGACGCCGAACGTGCGGGGCTGGTTCGGGGCGCCGTTGATCGTGCCGGCCTGCGCCAGGGCGGGAGTGGCGAACAGGATATGCTGGTCGTCGAACAGGTTGCGCGCCCACAGTGTCACCGCGAAGTTTCGCGCAGTCCGCACGCCGACCGAGGCGTTCACAAGGTTCTGCTCGCGCGAGTAGCCGCCAGTCGCGAGGATGGCTGCTTCATCCGGATCGTCCAGGAACGGCGAATCGCCGATGTGCTGCCAATCGGCCCGCACGAAGGCGTCGAGGCTGCGGATGGGGAAATCGTAGCTCGCGCCAAGCGTGAACTGGGTCTCGGCTATGCCCTGTGGCTGCTGCCCGGAAATATCGATTCCGGGTCCGAAATTGGGAAAGCTGTCATAGACCGGATCAAGAAAAGTCGCGCTGCCCGTGAGGAGCAGCCCGTCAAGCGGGCTCCAACGGAAATCGACCTCGACCCCGAATGTCGATTGCTTGGCGGCATTGGCGAACACGAAGCCGTCCTGCGTGAACACGGTGGTCTGGAAATTCTTCAGCGTCTGGTCGAACAGCGTGAATGTGAACGCGAAGGAGTCGAACCTGCCCTTGACGCCCAGTTCATAGACCTCGGCGTCCTCGGGCGATGCAAGGCGCGTCCCGGGGGACAGGTTGGTCGCATAGAGGCCGGCGTTGGTGACCGGGGATGCCGGCGTTGCCCGCAGGACCTGCCGCGTGACCGGATCGACCACCGGATTGCCCGCAACGAGGACGGCAGCAGGCGGCCTGCTTTGCCGCGACAGATTCCACGAGGTCGCCTTGAATCCCGTGGCATAGGACGCATAGACGCTGATCTGGTCGCTCACGTCATAGGCGAGGCGCACTGTAAAGTCGGTGCTGTGATCGTTCGAACGTCCGTCCTCCACCGCGTTCGGGAAGCTGAGGAACGGCGGAAGCAGCTGCAGCGCCCGCAGCTGGTTGAACGGGTTGGACGGGCCAAGCGCCGCAGCCAGCGCCTGTTGCTGCAGCTGCGCATAGACGGCAGGATTGGCCGCGACAAACGGGCCCACAGAAGCCGGGTTCTGCAGGTTTATGCCGCGCTGCGCCAACAGGGTCCTGAGCGTGGCGGTGTAGCCGAGCTGCTCGAGATTGACCGCAGCCAGGCTGTCGGTGCTGACCGCGGTGACCGAGACGTCCTTCCGGTCCTCGGTATAGCTCATGCCGAAGGTGGCGGTCAGGCGGTCGGTGACGTGCAGGTCCACATTGCCGAACAGCGACCAGGCGGTGTTGTCCTGCTCGCTTCGATCGGAGATCCCCTGTCCGGGCGCAGCGAAGGTGCCGGCCGGCACGCCGGCGAAGGTTTCGAAGGCGGAAACCTGCGCCGGGTTTCCGAGCAGCGAGCCGAGATAGGGCCGGTAGTCGGCACCATATTGCAGCACGTTCTCGGCCCTGAGCGATTCATCGAAATAGTAGCCGCCGATCATCCATTCGACCCGGCTGCCCGCGCTGTCGGACTGCAGCCGGATTTCCTGCGTGAAGGTTTCGATCCGCGAATGAGCGTCGTTCGTCGCAAACAGCTCAAGGCTGGTCGCGTCGGGATCGAACCGGGAATCGACTTCGCTGCGACGATAGGCCGTGATGCTGGTCAGCGAAGCGAAGCCCAGGCTGAAATCGCCCTGCAGCGAAATGCCCCCATTCTCGATCTCGTTTTCGGGCGCGATGTCGTAGTACACATCATAGGAGAACGGATCCTCGGACACGAACTGCCCGCCAAGTGCCCGGATATTGGCGCCGGTGGGCCCCTCCACCAGGTTGGTGAGGATGCAGCAAGCCTCGTCGATCCGGTCATGGTCGGCAATCAGGCGCAACGCGATGTCAGGGGTCGGCTCCCACAGGATATCGCCTCGGATCGCCCAGCGATCGCGCTCGTTGTATTTTGCGCCCGTGCCGAGATCATCCGCATAGCCATCGCGCCGATGGACATTGCCGCCGACGGCAACAGCGAGCTTGTCCGTGACCGGACCGGTGACATAGCCTTCGAACCGGCGAAGACCGTAATTGCCCAGGCTTGTCTCGACATGGCCTCCAGCCTCGAACTGCGGCCGGCGGGTCGTGACCGAAATCACGCCGACGGATGCGTTCTTGCCGAACAGGGTCGACTGGGGGCCACGGAGGACTTCGACCCGCTCCAAATTGGGCAGGTCGGAAATCGACGCAGCAGAACGTGACCGGTAGACACCGTCGACAAAGACCCCGACCGATGGCTCCAGTCCGATCGCATTCTGGCCATTGCCGAAGCCGCGAATGAAGAAGCTGGTGTTGCCCGACGTCTGCCCCTGGCGGACGACGAGCGAGGGAACCAGCGTCTGCAGATCGATAAGGTCCTGGATCGCAGCCCGCTGGATTTCCTCCGCTTCCACCACAGAGACCGCGATGGGCGTGTCCTGCAGCGCCTTTGCGCGCTTGCTTGCCGTCACCACGATGTCCGGCACGCGCGCGGACAGGGAGGTCGGCCTCTCTTCGCCCGAATCTGTCTGCTCCTGAGCGAATGCCGGCATTCCCGATCCCAGCAACAGAACCGGCAGCGCGGTTCCTGCGGCCAACACCGCCCTGAATCGGTGCACAAGGCCCCGATTGGTTCCCCGAATCATCGAATTCCTCCCTTCGGGCATGCCGGGTTCTCCAGCCGATCTAATGCCATAAATTAATGTGCTTCATTATTCGGGGTGGTGCAAGGGGGGAATGTTGCGCGAACGTCTGTCACTGTGGAGCGTTGGTCGCGCAGGGCGCCGCAGCCGAAGCGGCGGGCGTTCCGCTTTCGGCGCACTCGATCCGTGTCAGCCGGGGGCTGCAACGCCGCCCGGCCCTGGAGTCAATTCGGCCAGATCACGAACTCGTCACCCGCGACCGCCTTCTGGTCTGCGGTCTTGTCGATCAGGATGGGGCTTGCGAGCTTGTAGGGATAGAGCGGCTTGACGGCGTCCTTGCGATGCGCCGCAAGCAGTAGCCTGAGTTCGGCAACCTTGTCCGGCATTCTGGCGGCAAGATTGGTCTGCTCGGTGGGGTCGCTCGCAAGGTCGAACAGCCAGAGCTTGTTCTGCAGTCCGTCGACCTGCAGCTTCCAGTCGCCGGCGCGCACCACCTGATAGTCGCCCGACTGCCAGAAGATTGCATTGTCGGGGCGCTCGAGGCCGCCCGTCCCGGTCGCCAGCGGGAGCATGCTGCGGCCATCGATGATCCGGTCCGCCGGAAGCGGAACGCCGGCCGCCGCAGCCAGGGTCGGAAAGACGTCGATATGGCTGACCGGGGTATCGATCCGTGTGCCCGGCTTGATGCGCTG
The DNA here is from genome assembly GCA_041749355.1 of Sandaracinobacter sp. Lineage (GTDB taxonomy): Bacteria > Pseudomonadota > Alphaproteobacteria > Sphingomonadales > Sphingomonadaceae > Sandaracinobacteroides. Next base: position 5,818 of record JBGTBK010000411.1, read on the forward strand.
CGGCCAGTGCACGAACATGGGCACGCGGATGCCGCCTTCGAACAGGGTGATCTTCCACCCCCGATAGGGCGCGTTGATCTGCGGAAGGCCGACATAGCCGGCGCCTCCATTGTCGCTGCTGAGCACCACAATCGTGTTGTCGGCCAGGCCCTCCGCTTCGAGCTTCGTCATGATCCGCCCGACACTGCGATCGAGCGCGCGCACCATGGCCGCATAGACCCGCAGACGATGCGGCTTGATATCGCCGACCGCCTCATAGTCTTCTTTCGTCGCCTGCAGCGGCGTGTGCACGCCCCAATGCGCCAGATACAGGAAGAAGGGCCGGTTCCGATTGGCTTCAATGACCTTCAGGGACTGGTCCGTCCACCAGTCGGTGAGATAGCCGCCTGGTTCGAACGGCTCGCCGCCATTGAAGGTCGCGGCAAACTGCATGCGGGCCCACAGAAACTTGTCGATCGGGTCGAAATCGAGCCTAGCATTGACCACATTCGGGTCATCTTCCCGCAAGTACAGCCCACCGTGCATGTTGAGGCTTTCGTCGAAGCCCTGTGCATTGGCCTTGAAATCGGCCCGCTCGCCAAGGTGCCACTTGCCGATATGGACGGTGTGATAGCCCTTCTGCTTGAGAAGCTCAGCAACGGTGATTTCCGAACCCGGCAGCCCCTGATCCCGGAACGGCAGCGCCGTCTCGTCGATCTCGGGGTTGAACCGTGCGGCGGGCAAAGGCCCGCGATCGGCATCGCCAGCCAGGATCGGCAGCGCCTGGGCCATGCCGTCGGGCATGGGCGTGAACTCGAACCCGGTGCGGGTGGGATAGCGGCCAGTCATCAGCATCGCGCGCGAAGGCGCGCAGGTGCCGGTCCCCGAATAGGCCTGGTTGAAGATCGCGCCCTTGGCCGCCAGCCTGTCGATGTTGGGCGTGGGCACCCGGCCGCCCGCGACGCCGCCGCCAAAGGTCGCGAGATCATTGTAGCCGAAATCGTCGAATAGGATGACGATCACGTTGGGCGGCCGCTTCGACACGGGCACGTCCGCCGTGTCGGGCCCCTCGTCCCACGCGACACCGCGGTAGGGGGCGACGTCCTCCTTGCTTGCCTCGATCTGGCGCATCAACAGCGCGGCCATGATCGTGTTGCGGTTGAACCAGGCAGCGGTTCCGCCGATGACGATCAGGGCCAGCGCGGCAAGCAGGGCTTTCCTCAGCATCCATTTCCCTCATCGGCTGTTCGCGAGCACAAGGCGCCGCCAGACCAGCGACAGATCCATGCGCGCGTCAAGCGCCACAATTGATACGTCCCCGCCGGCCGCGCAAGGCGAAAGCCGGGACCATTGCAGTCCTCGCACGGCAAGCCGCCGGGCGATCGCAGCAGGCGATTGTTCATGTGTGCCGCCGGCAAAGCCACGTCATCGGCGGAAGACAAGGCCGTCATAAGTGCCCGACCGGCGCCACCCGTCGATATGCTTGAAATAGCCCTCCGCGCCGCCGGGATGGCCCTGCGCCTGCCGGAACTCCCTGCTCCAGCCCTGGCCCTCATTGTTCCAGAAGCCGGGCGTGCAGTCCGGGGAGGCGAACAGGGACCCCCCTTCGGACAGGATCAGCCCGACCCATTCCGACACGGCCTCTTCCGTCGGCTCGATCTCGGCATAGCCCTCGCGCTCGGCATGCGAAACCACCTGGGCCACGGTCTGCGCATGATCGACGATGTTGTGCGGAATGTTGGTGACCATGTTGGCCGCCTGATTCATCTGCACCATGAAGGCGTTCGGGAAACCCGGAACGTGCAGGCCATGCAGCGTGCGCAACCCGTCCCCCCAATAGTCCGACAACAGCAGGCCACCGCGACCCTTGATGTCGAAGCCCGTCTTCATCTGGAAGTTGGCGCCGAATTCGAACCCCGATGCATAGACGATGCAGTCGGCCTCGTAATGCCGGCCGCCCACCATCAGCCCGGTTTCGGTAATCTGCTCGACGCCCTTGCCGTCGGTGTCGACGAGCGTCGTGTTCGGCGAATTGAACGCAACCAGATACTCGTCGCTGAAACAGGGACGCTTGCAGAGCTGCGAATACCAGGCCTTCAGCTTGTCTGCGGTTTCGCGATCCTCCACGACGGCGTCGACCCGGGCACGGATCTCCTCCATCTTCTCGATGTCGGAATCCTCGATGGCCGCGCGCACCTGTTCCGGACGCAGCGAAGCCGGGGAGCGCCCGAGCATGCCCGCCGCGCGCGAGGCCAGCCTTGCAGCCCACACCGGCCGGCCGTTCAGGACCTTCTCCCGGATCCGGCGGGAAATCTGCGTCCAGCCGTCGTCGATCAGATCCTCTGACGGGAGGCCGCGACCCGTGTTCTCGACGAAATTGTCCATCCAGCGCTTCTGCCAGCCCCGGGTGGCAATGCTCTCGAACCATTGCGGATCGATGGGATGGTTGTTGCGCACGTCGACCGACGACGGGGTGCGCTGAAACACAAGCAGATGGCCGGCTGCTTTCGCCAGCTGCGGGATGCACTGGACGCCGGTCGCGCCGGTGCCGATCACGGCAACGCGCTTGTCGCGCAGCTTGTCCATCGGCGCGCCAAGGGAATCGCCGCCGGTGTAGGCATAGTCCCACCGGCTGGTGTGAAACGACTTGCCCCGGAAAGCCTCGATCCCCGGGATACCCGGCAGCTTGGCAACGTGCAGCGGGCCGGTCCCCATGCCGAGATACTTGGCGGTAAAGTCATCGCCACGGTTGGTGGTGATCCGCCAGACCTTCGCCTCCTCCTGCCATTCGATGCTCGCGATCTCGGTGTGGAACAGCGCCTTTTCATGCAGGCCGTAATGGCGCGCGATCCGCTCGCAATGGGCGAGAATCTCCGCGCCGCGGACATATTTCTCGGTCGGCATATAGCCGGTCTCTTCGAGCAGCGGCAGGTAGATCATCGAGGCGGTGTCGCAGCGCACCCCGGGATAGCGGTTCCAGTACCAGGTGCCGCCCACCCCGCCGGCCTTGTCGATCAGGCGAAAATCATCGATCCCGGCCTCCTTCAACCGGGCGCCGACGACCAGGCCGGACATTCCGGCGCCGATGAAGGCGAAGGTGACATGATCGGCAACCGGATCGCGCGGCACGAAGGGGGTGTGCGGATCGGTCGCCATGTCCTCGAACTTGCCCGCGAGGCGCTGGTACTGCGCATTGCCATCGGGACGCAGGCGCTTGGCGCGCTCGGCCGCATATTTCTGCTTGATCGCGTCCCTGTCGAGAACGGTTGTCATGGCGGTGGGCCCCTCGCTTGTCGGTCATCACGCAGTGCGCACGGCGGCGCGTGCAGGCATCGCGAACGGATTCGCAATCCGCCGTCTAATGCGATGCATTAAGTAGCCGACAGATGTCGCAGCGGCAAGTGCTTTGTGCAGCGCCCGCGCCCCCTACCCGGCCGCCGCGACCGTCGTCTGCGGTCCGCTTTGCTGAACCTCGTCGAGCACGCGCAGCACCGCGGCTGAGATCACCTCGGGGACTTCCTCCTGCAGGAAATGTCCGCCGCCGGTTCGCGTGACCCTGGCATTCGGGAACATCCCTTCCATCAGCGGGAGCGTCCTGGCGAAGATCGGATCGCTCATGCCCCAGACGATCTCGGCCGGGACATCGAGCGAGTCCGCATAAGCCTCGATCTGGCTCTGCTGCGGATGGCTCGGATGCGACGGCCCGGTCGGGACCATGCGCATGAGCGCAAGCGGCGCCTTCCGGTTCCCGCTTTCCAGCACGGGGCGCGCATAAAGCGCTGCCACCTCGGGGGAGATGGACGCCGGGTCGCCCTGCATGTCCTTCAGGCGGTCAAAGAAGGAGACCAGGTTCTCGATCACCAGTTCGCCCACGATCGGGGTCGCCGCGATGGCGTGCGGCCGCGACAGTTCGAAGTTCTCCTTCGGAGCCGAGAACGAGGTGTTCAGGATGACAAGGCCCTCCACCATTCCGGGAGACCGCATCAATGCGCCCATGCCGACAGGCCCGCCCCAGTCCTGCCCCACATAGACAAGCTTCCCGAGCTTGAGTTGCCGAAGGGCTGCGTTCATCCAGCGCAGGTGATTGTCGAGCGTGTGGGCGCTGGCCGGGACCTTGCTCGAGAAACCGAGGCCAACCATCGTGGGCATGACGAGACGGACGCGATCAGTCGGCAAATGTTCGATCATCCTTCGATAAAGAAGGCTGTTGGTCGGGTTTCCATGCTGCAGATAGACGGGATAGCCCGCTCCGACTTCGATGACGTGGATCTTGATGCCCGGCTCGACCTCGATGAAATAGCTCTTGTGATCGGCCGGCAGGACCTTTGCCGCGTAGTCGGGCAGCGGGAACGCCTCGAAGCTTCCCGACGCGGTCTCGACAGTGCCTTTCCCGGTCGGCGTGACGAGGGAGCCGTCCCGGGTCATCCACAGGATTCCCGCAAATGCGACAGCGAGGACCGCTCCAAGGCCGATCAGGACTTTCACGAGCATGCTTGGCTCCGTCTTGCTGGAAAGAATACGCCACCGGCCGCTTCCACGCGCACCGTTTCGACCCGCGCGGTGCGATCGGGCTGTTCCGGCGTCACTGTTCGGGCTTCCCGACATGGCGGGAAGCAAGGAACAGCAGGCCCGCGATCAGCAGCTCCGCCATGACCCGCTCCAGGTGAGCCGGCGCACCATGAAAAAGGGTCGCGGCGATCCGTCCCAGCGCGAAGATCCCGAACAGCATCATCGGCGGGTAGAACCACAGGCGCTCCTTCCGGATCAGACCGAGCAGCAGGCAGGCCGCAATCGTCAGCGCCCAACTGGCGGAGTGGCCGATCATCGAGCTGAGGCCGAGCCCGCCCTCGGGAAGTTCATAGCCGAAGAAGGCTGCGACACGCTGGGGGCTTGTCATCGCTCTAAGGCCGAGGAACGAAAAGAGGATCGCCAGCACCGCCGGCGGCACCCGGACTGCCCATTTCGGAAAACTGGCCATCGCACTCCCACATCGTCTTGCAGCCGACTCCCGGTCGGGCCTCTCCCGTCTAATATGATGCATTAGAGCATTTCGCACAATCGGCAATAGCCGATTCCTGACTTGCCCTTGTAATGTGCTCGATTAATAAGGGGGCCAGCCGCCTGCCTTCGGAAACGACGGTTCGCAATACCAACGGAGCGCGACGATGACCAACGCCACCCGCATTCTTGCAGCAAGCATCCTGGCCTGTGCCTGTATGCCAGCCACGGCCCAGCCTTCGAAGGAGCAGCTCGAAAAGCTTGGCAGCATCCTGACCGAATCCGATGCCAATGGCGACGGCAAGGTCACCCGGATGGAATATGACGCTTACCGCGCAGACATTTTCGCGAAGCTCGATCGCAACGGGAACGGCGTGGCGAGCGCGGATGATGCGCCGCGGGTGCGGGTCGCCAGGAACAAGTACACCAGCAAGCTGGAACAGGTGCTCACCATGGCCGACAAGAACGGCGACGGGATGCTGTCCCGTGCCGAATGGGAGAAGCCCGAAAAGGACATCTTCGCCCTCGTCGACACGGACAAGGACGGCGTGATCCTGCTTGCCGACCTGCCAAAGGTCAACTGACCTTCCGCGCTACGCCAGGCCGCAGAACGGTTCGGGGCGCGCCTGATGCGCTGACCGGCGCGCCCCGATCGCCCGGCGGCTACTTCAACCGCGCGGCCAACTGGGCCTTGAGCTGGTCGAGCGTCACGAACCCGTCCTTGTCCGTGTCGGTCGCCTCGAAATTCGCGGCAACGCGGGTCATCCCGCCGTCCTGCGCTTCCTTCAAGGTCAGCTTGCCATCGCCATTCTTGTCCGATGCCTTGAACCGCGCCTCAAGCTGCGCTGCCGCCTGGTTGTAGGACTGGGCATGGGCCACCGGGGTCAGTGCCAGGGCTGCAGCCGCAAGCGCGGCAATCCGAACGATTGTCTTCATGGGTCATTCTCCTTGGGGTTTGGGAGGCTCGTCAAATGGCACAGGCCCGGTCGGCCCATGCCTCACATCAACCGGGCTTGGTCGATCTTGCGGCTGCCGGCGGGCAGCGAAAACAGCATGCCATCCTCGCCGATCACGATTTCGCCGGAAAAGCGGCTCTTGGCTTCGCCGAGGAACGCAGCATGCAGAAACCGGCTCGGCAGCGGCGGTACGAGATGGGTCAGCACCAGCATGCCGGCGCCAGCCGCCTCCGCGCTCGCCGCCGCCTCCTCCGGTGTGGTGTGATAGTCGCGAATATCGCGGAAGATCTTGGCCGCGCCGGCCTGGCCGTCCTGCGCCGCCGCCGTTTCCATCTTTCCGAGCAGGTCCGGGTCCAGCGCCTCATGCACCAGGACATCGACGCCCTTGCAGACACGTTCGAGATTGGCCGACTTCACCGTGTCCCCGCTGATGCAAAGCGCGCGCCCCTTGTAGTCGAAGCGATAGCCGACCGCCGGTTCGATGGGATTGTGATTCACGGTGAAGGCCGTGATGGTCAGGCCGTCACGCTCCAGCACCACCGTCCTAGGGCCCGTCATCTCGAAGGGGCGTGCGATCCCTCCAGCGCCGCTTGGAGGGACCACCTTGGGACCGTGATGCGCGATGCGGTATCCGTTGTCAGTCGCATAGGCCGCGTTGAACCCGTCAACGATCTTCTCCACTCCGGTCGGCCCATAGACCGGAAGCGGCGAGGTGCTCGATCTGCGGGTCCAATGGAACAGCATCAGCGGCCCAAGCCCGTCGATGTGGTCGGAATGGAAATGGGTCAGCAAAAGAGCATCGGCCCTGCCGGGGCTCAGCCCCATGACATTGAGCGTTTCGCTGCCGCCTTTGCCGATATCGACCACATACATCTGCCTGCCGGCGATGATGACATTGCAGGGCCCGGCGCTGCGAAGATTGGGCATCGGCGAACCGGTGCCGCACAGCCCGAGATGCAGGCCGTCGCCCAGTGCGGCGAGATTGTCGACGTTCATGCGCTGCGCCGCGCCACGTTCGAACAGCCGCATGCCCAACTGTGCCTGGAACAGATAGGCGGCCGCCACGCCGACCAGTGCAAGCACAGCCGCCGCCAATCCGATCCTTTTCAACCAGACCACCATTCGGCTCCTTCCGTGCGCACGGTGCGACGATCCCTGCACACCCATAGGCCGACAAACTAATACCATGCATTAACGAGCAGGCAAGGAGGATCCGCGGATCCTGCTTTGCGGAATTCGACGGGCTGTCTCTGCTCCGGAGCGTCAGGTAGCCGCTGTTCGAGCGGCGAAGCGGCGAACCAGCCGGCGGACCAGGACCAAGAGGCCCCACAGGAGGAGACCGGCCATCAGGAACAGCGCTGGCCGCACGCCCAAAAGCCAGGGATAGTTCTCGCGCAGCTTCGCCATGTTGTTTTGGGCATTCTGCGCCGTGGAGTCATAGCCCTCCGGCATCGCAAGCACGCCCATGCGCATGGCATAGGCATCATAGTCCGCCAGCATTTCAGCGAGGATTTCCGGATGCTTGGCCGTCAGGTCCTCGGTTTCGCCGGGATCGGCGGCGAGGTTGAACAGCCGCCATGTCCCGTCTCCCAACGGCAGCACGCTGCGGGTGATCTTGAAATCGCCCTTGTAGAGTGCGGTGTTGCCGGAAACCTCGATCACCCGCACGTCGCTCTCGCTGTAGGCGCTGTCGGCCTCTCCGCCGAGCACCGGCATCAGGCTTCGCCCGGTGATCGGTCTTGCACCGCTGCCGGCATCGTCGGCGGGTGCGCCAATCCAGTCCAACAGCGTCGGGGCGATATCGGTCATCATGGCGGGGCTGTCGATTCGCCTAGCTTCGAGGCCCGGGCCGGCAATCACCAGCGGAACGCGAACGCCGCCTTCGGTCGCATAGAATTTGAACCAGGCGCCGGGCGTTGCGGTGGCGGCCGCCCATTCGGGCCCGATGAAGCCCCAGCTGCGCGGTCCGCCGAGGCCATCCAGCCCCACATGATAGCCGGCCAGACTGTGCCACCCGCTGAGCACCCGACTGTCGTCGCCGCGCGAGGGCTCCGGCCCATTGTCCGAGGCGAGGATGAAGATCGTGTTGTCGTACTGGCCAGTCTTCTTGAGGTGATCGATCAGGCGACCGATCTCGATGTCCATCGCCTCGAGCATGGCGGCCTGCACCTCCATCCGCGCGGCGTAGAGGGTGCGGTCTTCGTCGCTCAGATCCGCCCATTTGCGATAGCCCGGCGGCAGGTCCGCCATCGCCACGCCCGGCGGCACAAGCCCGAGCTCCACGGCGCGTTGGTGTCGGTCGCGTCGCAGCACGTCCCAGCCGGCGTCATATCGCCCCTTGTACCTGGCGATGATCTCGGCCGGCGCCTGGACTGGAATATGGATCGCCTGGAAAGGCAAATAGGCGAAGAACGGCTTCGATTGGTCGGTCTGGCCCAGATAGGCAATTATCCTGTCGACAATGAAGCGCGAGGAATAGAAGTCGTCCGGCAGATCGGCAGCGACCCCGTCCTCGTACCAGGGCGCGTCCTTGTAGTAGGGGATGTAGGACCGCTTTTCCCAATTGTCCGCGCCCGATGCCGCAAGCGCAAAGGAGCGATCGAAGCCATGGGCCTGGGGCAATTCACTGGGCCGCTCCCCAAGATGCCATTTGCCGGCCATCAGCGTTCGATAGCCAAGGGCGCGCAGCCGATCGGCCAGCGTGCGCACACCTGGCTCCAGCGCCATCGTGTAGCCAGGCCGGCCACGCTGCTCAGCCGGCAGCACCTCGGGGATTGTCGCAAAGCCCGTGAGGTGGTTGTCCATGCCCGTCAGCAGCATGGCCCGCGATGGCGAGCACAGCGGCGAGCCGCGGAACTGGGTGAACATCGCCCCGCGGGCGGCAAGCGCATCGATGTTGGGCGTGCGCGCTTCGCCGCCATAGGCCCCGAAATCCGTCAGGCCGGCATCATCGGCGAGGATCACCACGACGTTCGGGCGCGGCGGATTCGGGCGCAGCGAGGTTGCGTCCCCTGCCAAGGCCGTCGGGGCAGCCACACCCACCAATAGAACGGCCGCAAGCAGGCTGATCCTTGCCGCGGCCCGCGCACGTCGCTTCGCTCGCTCCGTCCCGGATCCGATCGGAGCCTCGGCCCCCCGACCGCGTGGACCATCTTTTGCCTGGTGCCGCATTGACCGATCTAATGGCATATATTACTCGATCAATCCAGAGGGATCGGCCGAACCACCGCGGTCTGACCGAATGCGCCCCCTTGTGACCGCATTTGCGTGTCGCCCGGACGATCCGCTGCCCCTAGTCTCAGGACCTGGGCCAAGGCCAGTAGCCGACTGGAGAAATGCGTGAAACTGAATGTAAACGGCCAGAATCATGACGTGGATCTGCCAGCTGACATGCCACTTCTGTGGGCTTTGCGCGACGGCCTGAACATCACCAGCGTCAAATATGGTTGTGGCATCGCGCAATGCGGGGCCTGCACAGTGCACATCGACGGCGAGGCGGTGCGTTCCTGCCAGGTGGCGCTGGGCGATGTCTGGGGCGATGTCACGACGATCGAGGGGCTGGGCGCGCCCGGTGCCTTGCATGCGGTGCAAGCCGCCTGGATCGCGCATCAGGTCGCGCAATGCGGCTATTGCCAGTCCGGCCAGATGATGCAGGCTGCCGACCTGCTGGCGCGCAACCAGAAGCCGTCTGACGTGGATATCGACGCTGCGATGTCCGGCAACCTGTGCCGCTGCGGAACCTACCCGCGCATCCGCGCTGCCATCCTGAGCGCCGCCACAGCCATGCGGGGGGCATGAAATGAGCCGTGGCAGAACGATCGCCCGACGCGGCTTCCTGATCGGATCTGCCGCAATCGTGGGCGGCGTGGCCTTTGGTGCCTATCTGGTCGGCCGCCCGACCCCCAACCCGCTGCTTGGCGATCTGGGCAAGGGCGAAGCGGCGCTGACCCCCTTCGTGAAGATTACGCCGAAGGGAATCACGTTGATCGTGCCCCGGGCGGACGTGGGCCAGGGCATCGCTTCTACCCAGGCCATGCTGATCGCCGAAGAGCTTGATATTGATCCTGCCGCTGCCACGCTTGATCCCGGCCAGCCGCATCCGGCCTATTTCAACGGGACGGTCGCAGCCGACGGCGTGACATTTCCGGGGTGGGACGAGGGAGCCGTCGCCGGGACGGTGCGCGACCTGATGATGACGGTCGCCCGGCTGTCTGGCTCGCAGTTCACTGGAGGCTCTTCGTCCACAGCCGACCTGCACGAGACCTTGCGGCGGGCCGGTGCCACCGCGCGCGAAACACTGAAGGCCGCCGCTGCAGCGCGCACAGGCCTGCCCGTGGCCGACCTTCGAACCGAGGACGCGCACGTCATCCTGCCCGACGGAACCCGCATCGCCTACACCGCCCTTGCCGCCGATGCGGCCGCAATCGAGCCTGTGACCAATGTCGCCTTGCGCCCGGCGAGCGAATGGAAGCGGCTGGGCAAGCCCAACCAGCGGCTCGACATCCTGGCGAAATCGACCGGCACGCAGGATTACGGGATCGACATGGTTCTGCCCGGCATGTTGCACGCGACGGTGCGGGCCAACCCGGGGCGCGGCGGCGGCATGGCGGATTATGATGCCAAGGCGGCGCTGGCGATGCCGGGGGTCCGGTCGGTTGTCGAAGTGGACGACGGCCTTGCCGTCATTGCCGACAACACTTGGTTCGCCTTTCGCGCCGCCGAGGCGCTTGAGGTCAACTGGCTGGCACCAGACTATCCCGCCAGCAGTGCCTTGATGTGGAAAGCGCTCGACGAGGCGCATGGCGAGGCCAACCGCGACAGCCGCCTGCGCGACGACGGCGATGTCGAGGGCGTGCTGAAGGGCACCAAGGTCGTTCAGGCGGAGTATCGCGCGCCCTTTCTGGCCCATGCCGCGCTGGAACCGCTGAACGCCACCGTACTTGTCGAGCCGGAACGGGTGACCGTCTGGACCGCGACGCAGGTGCCCCATGTGGTGCGGGACGCGGCTGCCGAACTGACCGGCACCGATCCGGCCAATGTCATTGTCAACGTGCTGCCCGCGGGCGGCAGCTTCGGCCGCAGGCTCGACCATGATTATGTGGTTCAGGCCATCCAGATTGCCGCGTCGATGCCGGGAACGCCCATCAAGACAACATGGCGCCGGGAAGAGGACATGACCCATGATTTCCCCCGCCCCCTGCACATGGCGCGTGCGCGCGGCGCTGTTGCCGACGGCCGCGTGCTGGCCTGCGATCTCGACACGATCAGCCCGTCGCTGGCGAAATCCTGGTTCGGTCGAGTCTTCGTCGTGCCGCCCGGGCCGGACGCGATGCTGGTCTGGGGCGCCTACGACCAGCCTTACGCCATCCCGAACTATCGGGTGACAGGCTATGCCGCGCCGCCGCTCGTGCCGGTCGGGTCGTGGCGCTCCCCCGGGGCCTGTTCCAACAGCTTCTTTCACGAAAGCTTCCTGTCCGAACTGATCCACGCCGCAGGTGCGGACCCGCTGCAAGAACGGTTGCGCCTGATCGACCATGCCGATTCGCGCCGCGTTCTTGAGGCGGTCGGCGAAATGTGCAGCTGGGCGGGTGCCGACATCGGCCCGGGGCGCGGCCGGGGCATCGCCTTTGCCTATACGCATGGGGTGCCGGTCGCCGAGGTCATCGACGTGACCATGACAAATAGCGGACTGCGCATCGACGAGGTGTGGATTGCGGCCGACTGCGGCACCGTGTTCGACCCTGTGAACGCCGAGGCGCAGCTGACAGGTGCTGCCATCTTCGGCCTGGGCCATGCGATGAACTGCGAGCTGACCTACGAAAACCACGCTGTCCAGCAGACCAATTTCGATGGCTTTCAGGGCATGCGGATCAACCAGGCGCCGCGATTCCATACTCGGCTATTGGGGCGGGCGGCGAAGGTGCGCGGGCTGGGCGAACCCGCCACGGCGCCTGCCGCGCCGGCCTTGGCGGATGCCATCTTTGCAGCCACGGGCCAGCGGTTGCGCGAAATGCCGTTCAGCAAGGCTGTTGAATTTGCCTGAGGTTCGCCGCGCCTGCTGGCCATGTTGCACTGGGAAGGAATGACCCATGGACGAGACCAGCTATCCCAAGGGCCGCACTGCGCTTCTGTTTGTCGACCCCTACAATGATTTTCTGGCGGAAGGCGGCAAGATGTGGCCGCAGATCAGCGAGGTGGCCCGGTCGGTTGATCTTCATGCCAATCTCGGTCGCGTCCGTGCAGCGGCACGCGCGGCGAAAATCCCGCTCTTCATCCTGCCGCATCATCGCTCCAGGCCCACGGATTTCGAAGGCTGGGCGAATCCCACGCCATTTCAGCTCGGCGCCCATGCCATGCAGCTGTTCGCCGCCGACAGCTGGGGCGGCGAGTGGCACCCGGGCTTCGGCCCCGAGCCTGGCGATATCCTGATCAAGGAGCATTGGAGCGGGTCCAGCTTTGCCAACACCGACCTCGATGTGCAGCTGCGCCAACACGGCATCACCCATGTCATATTGATCGGCCTGGTTGCCAACACCTGCATCGAAACGACGGGGCGCCATGCCTCCGAACTCGGCTATCATGTAACGCTGGTTCGCGATGCGACGGCATCCTTCTCGCCCCAAGCCATGCACGCGGCGCACGAAATCAACGGACCCACCTATGCGCACGCGATTGTCTCCACGGCTGAGCTTGTGCCGGCCCTGGCAGCCGGCAGCGCCGCGCGCGCTGTTCCCTAGGAGCTAGGCGGTTGCGCCCCGCGCAAACGCCCCGCCAACAGCCAACCTGCGATGGCGACAAACGCGCCGAAAAGCCCCACGGCAGCGAGACCCAACCGGGCAATGCCAAGACCGCCCAGCGTCGCCCCGGCACCTTGCCCCAGATACACCATCGAGCCATTGAGCGCGAAGGCCAGGGTGGCCGCCGCTCCCGCCGTGCTGGCAATGTTCGACTGGATGATCGGGGAGGTCGCGAACAGGGCCGCAGAGCCCGCGATCATGGCGACAAGCAGCGCCGGCAGGGCCAGCAGGCCGAACTCGAAGCGCAGGCCAAGGGCGAACAGAAGCTGAGTCGCGAAGATGGTGGCAAACAGCAACCGCAGCGCGCGGCGCGGCTCCAGCCTGGCCAGTCTCGCGCCGACGGGCAGACCGATCAGGCTTCCGATTCCCGATGCCACCTGAACGGCCCCGATGGCGGCCCCCTCGATGTCTGCGAAGCCGGTGATCACGGGGCCAAGGAAGCTGACCGTGCAGAAGGTGGCGGTGAAGCCGGCCAGCGTTATGGCCATCAACAGTGGGTTCTGCCCGCCGAGCGCCGTCCTGAAGCTGCTTCCGCCCGGGCCGGGCAGGACGATGCCGCGCGGCGCGCCCAGCGCGATCATCACGAATGCCAGGGCCGAAATGGCACCCGCAAACCAGAATGCGGCACGCCATCCAAAGGCATCACCAAGAACGCTGCCCAGCGGCATGCCGACAAGAAATGCCAGCGTATAGCCGGCCAGCACGGTGGCGATGGCGGCGGGTCGCTGGTCTTCTGCAACCAGGCTGACGGCAAGGCTGGTGGCGAGCGGGATGGTGAGTGCTGCGAACAGGCCGCCGACCAGTCGGATCGCGGCAATGGCCCCGAACTGCGGCGCAAGCGCGGAACCGATGTTCATCGCAGTCAGGATCACCATGACCAATAGCAGCAGCCGCCGGCGGTCGCGGCCAGACAGCAGCCATGCCAGCACCGGCCCGCCGACGGCACAGGCAATTGCGAAAACGGTCTGCAACTGCCCCACGGCGGCAATTCCAAGGCCAAGGTCCACCGCAATCGGATCGATCAGTCCGACGAAAACGAAGGCGCTTGTTCCAAAGGCGAACGGCGCGAAAACCAGGCTGAGGAGGCGCAGGTTCACGCGGTGATTGCTTGCATGGCCCGTGCAGTCCCCGTGAACGCCAGAAGCGCCGCAATCACGAGATCGGGCGCATCTTCCTGGATATAGTGGCCGGCGTCCGCCACGCGGGTCACGTCGGCATGCGGGAAATCGCGCAGCCACATGCCGTCCAGCGTCTCCGGCTTGAAGGCGATATCCTGCATCGGCCAGACAATCCTGACCGGCCGTTGGGCAAAGGCCGCACGCAATTTGCCGCCCTCCCTATCGGCAAAATCGCTCACCGGCCCTTCCGGCCCGGCGGGAATCTGGCGCGGGAACGCAAGGATTCCGGTCCGTGAAGACCAGGTCGGGTGGGGCGCGAGATAGGCGGCCCTGTCGGTTTGCGAAAGGCGCGCGGGATCATACAGGCCGCCCTGGAACAGGAACCCGCGAACAAAGGCATGCGCGCCCTTCACCAGCAGTTCGCCGATGCCCGGCGTGCGAAAGGCCTTGAGGATAGGCGGCAGCGGCACCTTGTTCAGTGGCCGCTGGAAAAATGTGTTGAGAATGAACAGGCCCGCCACCCGCTCTGGATGCCGCGCAGCCCAGGCAAGGCCGATCGGCCCGCCCCAGTCCTGCACGACAATGATTGCGTCGCGCAGTTCCAGCGCTTCCAGCAGCGCCTCGCACCGGTCGGCATGTTTGGGGATCGTGTAGCAGCCCGCATCATCGGGCTTGTCCGACCGGCCGAAGCCCAGATGATCCATCACGATGGCGCGATGACCCGCTGCCACGACCGCCTTCACAAAGCGGCGATAGACATAGCCCCAGGTCGGATTGCCGTGCACCATCACGATGGGAGTCCCGTCGCGGGGGCCTTCATCGATATAGTGCATCCGGCCATCAGGCGTATCGAACCACCTCGGCTCGAACGGCCATTCGCCTTCGAACGTCCAATCGATCGCCTGGCCGCTCACAGCAGTTCCCCGCTGGTCAGCACGCCGGCAAAGCCCGCCACGGCAATCACCGTCCAGACATAGGGAGCCGGGGTTTTCCACAGGCCCTTGTGGCCACGAAGGGCCATCGTCAGGGCCACAAGGGCAAACCCCAGGCTCATGGCCGAGGCGATCACGGCCATCGGCATCTGGCCATCCAGCGTGGCGGCACAAGCGAACATCGCGATCATGGCCAGCACGGCAACCGACCCGACATGCCACAGGAAAGCAAGCAGCGACTGCACCGTGTGTGGCAGGTCGGTCTGTGCCAGCGGCGGTATCACCAGGGGGCTTCCGGCAAACTCGTGCGCAAGGAGGCCAACAACGGAAAAGCTGAGCGCAACCCAAAGAAAGATGTCGTGCAGTTCCATGATGGTCTACCAGTTTTCCGAGAATGGCCGAAGGTCAAGCTCGTGCGTCCATGCCGAGCGCGGCTGGGCATGAACCGACCAGAACATCTCGGCAGCCGCCGCGGGATCGAGCGCACCGTCCTTCCCCAGCTTTTCGAGATAGGTGCTGAAGTAGGTCTGCGCCTTGTCTCCGTTGACCACCCCGTCGATCACGATGTGGGCAACATGGACGCCCGCAGGCCCATATTCCCGGGCCAGCGCCTGCGCGAGGTTGCGCAACGCCCCCTTGGCCGACGCGAAATGGCCGAACGCCGGCTTGCCGCGAAGCGATGCGGATGCCCCGGTGAACAGCAGGGAGCCCGACCCCTGCGCCGACAGGATCGGCAGCGCCAGCCGGGCGGTCAGATACCCGCCGAAACAGCATATCCGCCAATAGGCTTCGAACGCCTCCGGCGTCATGTCGGCAAAGGCAGTCATGCGATTGTTCCCGGCATTGTAGATGACCGACGCCAGCCGGCCACCGCGCTGGCCAACCTGCTCGAACACGCTGGCCTGCTCTGCCTCGACGGTGACATCGGCGACCATCGCTTCGGCTGCGCCGCCGTCGAACCGGATCCGCGCAACGGTGGCTTCAAGCTTCTCCATCGTGCGCCCGACCAGCACGACATGCAGGCCAGCCCGGGCGAACCTGGCGGCAATGGCGCCTCCCAGTCCCTCGGGAACGCCAGCCCCAAAGATGATCGCGGTGTCCGGCATGGTCAGTGCTCCAGTTGTTCGCGAAAGGCGGCGGGCGGCCTGCTGGTCCAGGCCTTGAAGGCGCGGTGGAAGGACTTCGGGTCACTGAAGCCGACCAGCCCTGCAATCTCGGCGGGCATCAGCGCGCTCTTGGACAGATAACGGATCGCCAGTTCCTTGCGCACTGCGTCCAGGATGTCCTGATAGCTTTTGCCTTCGGCCTTGAGCCGCCGCTGCATGGTCGAGCGGCTGACGCCGAGTTCATGGCATATGCCATCGGCCCTGACCGGTCCGAAGGTCAGCGCCCGCCGGATCGCCGCCTCCACCCTGTTCGAGAATTTGCCTCTGCCTGCCTGGCGTTCGAGCTGCCCCTCCAGATCGCGTCTGATTTCGAGCCAGAGCGCGTGGTTCTCCGAAAGGAAGGGCGCCGTGATGTCGGTGGATGAAAATTCGAGCACGACGCCCTTGCCCGCCTTTGGAGCTGTGCCGAAAAATTCGGCGACGCCGGGCATGTCCAGTGCCTCCGCGGGCAATGTGACAGGGTGGGGGACGATATGGCGCGCTGACTGGCTTCGGCACTTTTCAACAAGAAAGACGCCGATCGAGACCGAAAGGCAGTCCGGAAGGACGAGGGTCGGATCATCGGGAATGACTTCGAGGCGCAAGCCGCCGTTCTTCGAGGAGAGATCCAGTGCCGTCGGCCCGAACAGGGTCTTGTACCGGGCCATCCTGTTCAGGCCTTCGCGTGCATTGGGGGCGATGGAGAATGCCAGAAAGATCGGAAGGAGCGGACCGTTCGCCATGCTTCGGCCCAGAAGCACCGGATCCGCCCGCTCGCCCGCAAGGCGAAAGATCGAATGGCAGATGGCGACAAAGTCGCGTCCCGACACGCTCAGGTCGGCGCCTGGTCGATCGGCGGATGACCAATCGGCTTCCGAAAGGGCCTTCTGGGCGTCCACACCAAGGATCGGGCAGACGGCCTGAAGCAGGATGGCAATCGAATATCGGCTCAACTTGATCTCCGCACGACAAGGTTTTGCACAGCGACGCGGCGCAGACCAGAGCCCGGCAGGCCCTGACCGAATTCGTCACCAGTTGACCCTATTTGCAACTCGAATGGCCACTGCATCAGGCTCACAACGATGCGCAGGTCGGAGTGGCTTGAAGGAGCCTCATGATGAAAACTGTCGTCGCAGGCGCCGTTTTGCTCTGCTTTGCAGGGTGTTCGACTGGCAACGCACAGGATGCACCGGTTTCAACGCGAGATGTCGCAGCCGTAGGGGATGATAAGCGGTCACTAGTCCGCAACAATCTGGCCGAAATCCAATTCAGCAGCTGTTTCCGGGTGTTGCCGTGCATTTTGTTTATGGCGGCATCGGGCTTGGTGTTCCGACAGGACAACTTGGCCGGATTGATGCCGGGCTCACCTTTCCTGCGCACACCCACTCCGACGACTATCGGGCCGTTCTCATCAAGGGGACGTTCCAGCACTGGGAAGTCGGCGATGCCGACAAGGGGCCAGTCATGACGCCTGGGGCAACCTTCTTTCAAGGGCGCAATGCCGCCCACTACGGCATCTGGCTTGGGGCAGGACAGTGAAGGCCCGCCGCACGGACCTGCTTGCCGTGCTGGCATCGGGCACTTTTGCCGGCGCGCAACTGATGATCGCCATCTCGTTCGGCGCTCAGTGGCGCGCCATGAGCGATACCGATCTGGTGGCGCATTTTGCCGGTGACTGGATCAACATCGCCACCACGATCATCCCCTTTGCGCTGCTGCAGACCATCCTCCTGCCGCTATCCCTTTATTTTGCCTGGACAAACAAGTCCGCGCGCCAAGCCTGGATTGTCTCGCTGGCGACCAGGTTGATCAACTGCACGATGACTGCGGCCTATCACTTTCCCGTCGTCTGGGGCGCGATGCAGGGCGAATATGCTGCGGCGAATATGCACAGCATCGTCGCGCAATGGGTTGCGGTCCACTGGATCAGGATCGTGCTCGGCTACGCCACCTTCCTGTTCGCCGTGCTGGGGACGCTGCGTGCCGACCTGTCAACAACGACGAGCTGAGTATCGGAAACAATATGAAACTTGCTGACAAGACAGTGCTCGTGACCGGAGGCGGCTCGGGGATCGGTGCCGAGATCGCTGCGCGGTTCGCGGGCATGGGCAACTCCGTGATCATCTGCGGTCGCGACAAGACCAAATTGGCGACAGCTGCGGCGAGAATGGGTGTTCAGGCAATCCAATGCGATGTTGCCGATCCTGACCAATGCAGGGCGATGGTCGACAAGATCGCAACCGATCACGATCGCCTCGACATTCTTGTGAACTGCGCCGGAGTCATGCTCGGTTATGATTTTGCAGAGGATCCGGCAACGCACAGCAAGGTTCAAACCGAGATCGAAATCAATGCGATTGCTCCGCTGCGCCTCACACATGTCGCCCTCCCGCAGCTAAAGATCAGCCCTGAAGCGGCAGTTGTTTTCGTGAGTTCGGGCCTTGCCTATTCGCCCTATGCCGGAACGCCGGTCTATTCGGGTACCAAGGCGCTGATCCACCACAGCGCCATGGCCTTGCGCCACCAGTTCAAGAAGCACGGCATCAAAGTGTTCGAGCTGCTGCCCCCGGTCACCGACACGCCGATGGCGCATGGCGCCAACACTGGCGGGTTCAAAAAATCGCCTGTGTCTGACGTGGTGGACGAGCTGATCAAGGGAATGGAGCGCGATCGCTACGAAATCGCTGCAGGCGCCTCGAAGCTCCTGCGGATCATGAGCCGCCTCGCTCCGGGCTTTCTGTTCGACCAGATGACCAAGGCCTTCGAGAAGGAAGCGAAATGACCAGCAAAATGCGATGGGCGATTACGATCCTGATGGGCGTCACGATCTTCCGCGCCCAGACGTTGCTCCTTCTTCCCACAGTCGAGTAACGCAGTGTGGAGTGGAATAGAGTAGCATAGCGCACTACGGCGCACTGGAGCGGGCGAAGGGATTCGAACCCTCGACTTCAACCTTGGCAAGGTTGCGCTCTACCCCTGAGCTACGCCCGCATCCATGGCATTCGGCAAGGCGCAACAGCCACCCTGCCGGGGTGAGGGCGCGGCTGTAGCCGACCATTGCCCCCCTTGCAAGCCCCTTCCATTCACGCCGCCATATGCCCATATGACCGCTCAATCGCACGAACAGCGGAGCAGCACCTTGGCCAGCCTGTCCCCACCCGGAACCCCCCCAGGCAATCCGCTTGGCGGAATGTCTCCCGCAGACCGCGCCGCCGTCGAGGCCTTTCGCCGTGATGTCCTCGAAGCCTCGCTGACGTCCGTCGTCGTCGTCCGCTTCACGGCAGACTGGTGCGGCCCCTGCAAGCAGCTCGCCCCCGTTATCGACAAGGTCATCGCCGAAGCAGGACAGGGCCGCACCAAGCAGGTCGTGATCGACATCGATCGCCAGCGCCTCATCGCCGAACAGTTCCGCATCCAGTCCGTCCCCACCGTCTACGCCTTCCTCGGCGGCCAGCCGGTCGACGGCTTCGTCGGCGTGAAGTCCGAACGCGAAATCAAGGCCTTCCTCGAAAAGCTGCTCGCAGCCCTCCCGCCCGGAGAGGAAGAAGCCTCGCTCGACGCACTCGTCGACGAAGCCAACGCCCTCCTCGCAACCGATGCCGCCCAGGCCGCCGAACTGTTCGCAGCCTTGGCGCGCGAAGTGCCCGACCGCGCCGACATCGTCGCCGGCTATGCCCGCG
>JBGTBK010000412.1:0-3338 GCA_041749355.1 Sandaracinobacter sp.
GGCGCGCTGCACGACCCGATCGAGCGGGTCGGGAAACACCGCCTGCAGCTAGAGCAGCGCGAGGCCTGCGAGCTCGGCGGCGAGGTCCTGCGGCAGGGGCTCGCCGTCGGTCTGGTCTGCGGGCCAGAGCGGTTCGGCGAGGTAGCGCCAGCCCTGATGGGCACGCAGGTGCCTTGGCACGACCGGCATGATTTCGGGTGACAGGCGGATGAGGGCGATGTTGCCGTCCGGGCCCTGGGCTTCCTCGACGCAGAGGATGGCCTGGCGGGCGACGAGCGTGTGCTTCAGGATCCAGAACAGCGAGCCGCCGGTGAGGTCGCGGCGCGGAATGCGGGCCGAGGTGAGCAGGACATGCGCGTCTGCGCCTTCGCCAAAGGTGAAATGGGCCTGGCGACGGCCGATGTCCTCGAGCGACTGGCAGGCAAAGGCAACGCGGGTAAGGCCGAGCCGTTCCGACATCAGGCGACCAGACCCGACGCGCTGGCAAGGCCGAGGAAGAGCAGGAAGCCCATCGAATCGGTGATCATGGTGACGAACACCGAGGAGGCAACCGCCGGGTCGACGCCGAGGCGCTTCAGGCCGAGCGGCACCATCACGCCGGCAAAGCCCGCGATGACGAGGTTGAACAGGGTGGCGGCTGCAATCACCAGCCCGAGCAGATGGTCGGAGAAGATGAGCGCGACGCCTGCGCCCAGGAGCGCTGCCATGGTGAGGCCGTTCAGCAGGGCGATGAGCCCCTCGCGGCGGATGGTACGGCGGGTGTTGGCATTGGTCATCTGGGCGGTTGCAAGCGCGCGCACGATGACGGCCATGGTCTGGTTGCCGGTGTTGCCGCCGATCGAGGCGACGATGGGCGACAGGGCGGCGAGGACGACCATCTTCTCGATGGTGGCGCCGAAGCTGGCGATGATGCTGGCCGAAACGATTGCGGTGAGCAGGTTTGCGACCAGCCATCGGATGCGGGCCTTGTAGCTGTCGAGCACGGGCTCGAAGATATCGCCTTCGCCGGCGCCGGAGAGCTTCAGGATGTCCTCGCCAGCTTCTTCCGAGATGATGTGGACGATGTCGTCGGCGGTGATCATGCCGGCAAGGCGGCCGTCGCGGTCGATCACGGCGGCCGAGATGAGGGCGTATTTCTGGAAACGGAGGGCGACTTCCTCCTGGTCCATGTCGACCGGGATCAGGGTCTGCTGGCGCTGCATCACATCGGACACGGCAAGCCAGCGCGGGGTGGTCAGGATCCAGGACAGGCGCATGGTGCCGACCGGGCGATGGTCGGGGGAGACGACGAAGATTTCCCAGAAGTCGATGACGTCATTGCCCTCGGCGCGGAGGAAATCGATGACCTGGCCGATGGTCCAGTGCTCGGGCACCGCGATCAGTTCGCGCTGCATCAGGCGGCCGGCGGACTCCTCGGGATAGGAGAGGGCTGTCTCGATGGCGTCGCGGTCGGCGGCGGACAGCTCGTCGAGGACGGCTTCCTGGTCCTCCGGCTCGAGCTCTTCGATCAGCGCCACCGCGTCGTCGGTGTCCATTTCGGCAAGCGCTTCGGCCAGCCTGTCGGGGGCGAGTTCGCCCACCACTTCGTCTCGGACCCAGTCGTTGAGTTCGGCGAGCACTTCGGCGTTGAGGTCGCTGCCGAGCGCGGTTGCAAGCGTTGCCCGGCGGTCCTGGCCCAGCTGCTCGAACAGGTCGGCGATGTCGGCCGGGTGCAGGGGCTTTACCAGGGCGCGGACTTCGCCTTCGTCCTCGGCATCGAGCGCTGTCTCGACGGCGCGCAGGAAGCCCGGCTTCAGCCGGTTGTCCTCCATTGCGGCATTCGGGGCGTCGGGCTCGTCCATCGGGGCCGAGGCTTGGCCCCGGACGCCACGGATTGCAACCGGAGGATGGTGCCGTCAGCCGGCGTGGGAAGCTGTCATTCGGCGTGGGACGCCATCAACTGCAGCACGGCGGGGTGGGGCTTCACGTCTGGCAGGCGGCGGGCGAGGGCCTCGAAGGACTGGCCGGCGGCGTCAATCGCGAAGTCGATGTCGGCCTCGGTCATGGCGGCGTTCAGGAACATGTTGTGCCAGGGGTGCAGATAGACTCCGCGCGCCAGCATTTCCTCGGCGAAGGCGAAGCCGCGGGCGAAATCCCAGTCTTCGCCGTGCAGGATCTGTGGCATCTGCACCGGGCCGGTCTGGCGGATGGTGAGGCCGTGCGCCGCTGCTGCTGCCTCGAAGCCAGTGCGCAGGCGCTGGCCCAGCGTTTCCAGATGCTCGAGATAGGCTGTGCTCTCGATGCGGTCCAGGGTGGCGAGCGCTGCGACCATCGGGGCAGCGGAGAACCAGAAGGAGCCGGTGGCGTAGATCGCCTCGGCGCCTTTGCGCGCGCTGTCGCTGCCGGCGAGGAAGCTGATCGGGTGGCCGTTGGCGATGCATTTGCCCCAGCTGGAAAGGTCTGGCCGGACGCCGAGGCGCGACCATGAGCAGTCGCGGGCGAGCCGGAAGCCGGCGCGGACATCATCCACGATGAGAAGCGCGCCGGCCTTGTCGGCGATTGCGCGCACGGCAGCGGCATAGGCCGGGTCGGGCTCTTCCTGGTCGAAGAAGGCGTCGTGGCGGAAGGGGGAGGCGAAGATGCCGGCGAGGTCGTCGCCCGCGGCTGCGACTGAGGATTCCAGGCTTGCGACGTCGTTGTAGAGGAAGTGGGCGAGGTGGGCGCGGTCTTCGGGGAGGGTGCCGGCCTTGACTGGTGTGCACCAGGGGGCAGCGCCATGATAGGCGCCATAGGCGACGAGGATCTTGCGGCGGCGGGTTGTGGCGCGCGCGATCTCCAGCGCCATGGTGGTGGCGTCGGTGCCGTTCTTGCAGGGCATCACCCAGTCGGCGTGGGTGATGCGCGCGGTAAGCCGTTCGGCCAGCTCCACCATTTCGGGGGCGGGGCCTGTCATG
Organism: Sandaracinobacter sp.; assembly: GCA_041749355.1. Classification (GTDB taxonomy): domain Bacteria; phylum Pseudomonadota; class Alphaproteobacteria; order Sphingomonadales; family Sphingomonadaceae; genus Sandaracinobacteroides. Next base: position 2,934 of record JBGTBK010000412.1, read on the forward strand.
GTGTCGCCCAGCGCCAGCCGCGCGGTGTAGGCGGCGTCGATTTCGGGATCTGCATAGCCGAACAGGTTGGGGCCATAGGCGCACATGAGGTCGAGCAGGCGGTTGCCATCGGAGTCCCACAGATCGGCGCCTTTCGCGCGCTCGAAGAATTGGGGGAAACTGTCTGGCAGGAGGTGGGTTGCCTGGTGGCCGTACATCCCGCCGGGGATGACCCGGGCCGCGCGGGCCTTGAGGCTGTGGTCGACTGGCCGGTTCATGCGTGTCCCTCCGCTTGTGGGGCCAGTTTGGCGCGGGGAGGGGGCATCCGGCAAGGGGATCCGGCTGGGGGGATCAGGCAGCTGCCAGCACGGCCATGCCGATGGACGCTGCCGCGACGCTTGCCAGCAGCGGCAGGGCCGCGCGGGT
>JBGTBK010000413.1:0-4763 GCA_041749355.1 Sandaracinobacter sp.
CCACAGCCGAAGCCGCCCCCGCCACCGAAGAGGCTGAACCCGAAGGCCCGCCCCGCCGCGGCTGGTGGCAACGCACCTTCGGCACCTGAGTCCCACCGTTCCGCACGGCCCGCCGCACCCGCAGCGGGCCGTGCCATGGAACCGTCACACGCGCCGCCCTATATTAGGGCAATGAGCAGCGGCGACATCGCAGACACCACCGACAGGCAGGACCCGGTCCCGCTGTCCGGCGTAGCGGACACAGGCCCGCTGTCCGGCGTAGCGGACCCCGGACCCCCCGGAAGAATTGCATACGCCGCCGAACTGCGCGCGCTCGCCGAACTCCAGGCCTTCCGCAAGCAGCGTGTCCAGCTCATCCGCGAACTCCCCCACTGGCCCTCCCGCCACGTGCTCGTCCTCCCCGGCTTCCTCTCCGGCGACTGGGCCACCGCCCCCTTGCGCGGAGTCCTCTCCGCCATCGGCCACAAGGTCGAAGGCTGGCAGATGGGCCGCAACCTCGGCCTGAAACCCGGCCGCTTCGAGGAACTGGAAGACCGCTTCCTGACCTTCGTCCACAAGGCCAACCAGCCCGTCGCCCTCATCGGCTGGAGCCTCGGCGGCCTCTACGCCGTCGAACTCGCCCGCCGCTTCCCCGAAGGCACCCGCCAGGTCATCACGCTGGGCTCCCCCGTTTCCGGCCTCCTCACCGCCAACAACGCCTGGAAACTCTACGAAAAAATCGCCGGCCACCCGATCGACGCCCCCCCGGTCGACTGGCAACCCGGCGCCTTGCCGCTGGTGCCGATGACAGCCATCGCCGCCACCGGAGACGGCATCGTCCACCCCGAAGCCGCCCACGCCCGCCCCGGCCCCGAAGTCGAAAACCTCGTCGTCCCAGGCACCCACTGCGGCCTCGGCTGGAACCCCCACGCCACGCGCCTGGTCGCTGACCGCCTGGCACGGCGGTAGGGCAGGGGGTCAGGAGCCTCCGGCGGGGAGGGCTCCGCCCTCCACCCGGCAGGGAAATGATTTCCCTGCACCCTCGAAACATCAGAGCACGAGAGCGCGGCAGGTTCGCTGCCTTCGAACACAAGCCATGAACGCTAACGGGCTTGAATTCCTGTTTCGACGGGGTCCAATGTAGAACGTCAACATCGGTTCCACCTCCGGGAGATTGTCTGTGTTTCTTGCTTTGCTTTTCCTTGCTGCCGCTGCTTCGCCTGATGTGGATGTCTTGCTGCAGATGCAGGCTGGCAAAGCGCTCTGTTCCAACCCGGATCCGGCAACGAAGACCTGCTCTGCGATCGCTCAATTTGCCCGTGGTCCGGATGGCAAGATGGTCGAAACGACCGAGCTGCTGATTTCCCCCAACCAGCCCATCACGGTGCAGATGTCTGCTGCGGTAGAAGTGGAGGGAAATCGCACGTGCGGAATGCTGGAACTTCCCAACCTTCAAGCAGGGAGGGTCAGAGTGAATGGCGATTTGCTGCCGCCAGATAGAAACGAAGCGGTTCTGGCCAAGCTCATTGAAGTCATGAAGCCAATGCTGGGTCGAAAATCGTGCGACGCCATTGTGCAGGAGAATGGACAGCTCTTGAAGCTCGGGCAGGTTGACAGAGTAGAGCTTGCCCTGCCCGGCAAGCCTGTGGCTTGGGTTTCCCCATCAGACGGATACAAGGTCGCGCCGAGGTAACATCGTATATGGATCAGCGCCAAAGGCGCAATTGAACTTGGCCCAGGGTCGCAACCGGGCAAAGAGGCAGTAGATCCGCATTGCGATTCCGAGGGTGCAGGGAAATCATTTCCCTGCCCGCCGGAGGCCTTTTCCCCTTCCAACCCAACCACCCCCTGCGCTACCGAAAGCTCGGGCAACGAAAAGGGTAAGCGCATGGGCTCCTCCATCATCGGCACCATCATCATCGGCTTCCTCGCCGGGCTACTGGCCCGCGCCTTTTCATCGGATCCCCGCAATCCGGAAGGCTGCCTGCTCACCACCGTGCTCGGCATTGCGGGTGCCGCGCTCTTCACCTGGCTCGGCCAGCAGATCGGGCTCTATGAACGCGGCGACCAGGCCGGCTTCATCGGCGCGGTGCTTGGCTCGGTGCTTGTGCTGCTGATCTGGCGCGCCGCCGTCTCGGCCCGGAAGTAAGCCCCGTGGCCGACTATATCCTGCTGATGCACACGGATGGCGGCCCCGAAGCCGGCAACGCCTGGGAAGCCTATACGGCCAAGTTGAACGCGCTCGGCGTCTTCCGCGGCGGCAGCTCCATCGGTTCCGGCATAACCTTGCGCAAGCAAGGCGCCCCCGGCCCGCTGGCAGCCCATCTCGCCGGCTTCATCCGGGTGGAGGCCCCCAACCTTGAAGCCGCGCAGAAGCTGGCAGAGGGCAACCCGGCCTATGAGGCAGGCGCCACGGTCGAAGTCCGCGAACTGCCCGAGGACTGAGCTCCAAACTGCCCCAAGTCGCGGAAATCCGTGGAACAATCCTACACGGATTTCAGTCAAGCTGCTGAAGAATAACCAGATAGGATTGTTCCACGTGGAACAATCAACCAAAATCTAGCCCAACGCCGCCAGCTTCTCCTCAGCCCGCCGGTCCAGCTCCGCCCGGCTCAGCTTCTCGCTGCTGCTCTTCAGCTGTCCGCACGCCGCCATTATGTCCCGCCCGCGCGGCCGGCGGATCGGCGCCGAAATCCCGCCGCGATAGACGATGTCGGAAAAGCGCTGCACCTGCGCCTCGTCGGATGTCTCGTAGATCGCGCCCGGCCAGGGGTTCCAGGGGATCAGGTTCACCTTGGCCGGCAGGCGATACTGCTTGATCAGCCGCACCAGCTCATGCGCATCCTCGTCCCGGTCGTTCTTGTCCTTCAGCATCACATATTCGAAGGTGATGCGCCGCGCATTGTTCGCGCCCGGATACTCCGCGCACGCCTGCAGCAGCTCCTCGATGCCGTATTTCCGGTTCAAGGGCACGATCTCGTCGCGGATCTCCTTGGTGACCGCGTGCAGCGAAACTGCCAGGTTCACGCCGATTTCCTCGCCGGCCCGCGCCATCATCGGCACAACGCCACTCGTGCTCAGCGTGATCCGCCGCTTCGAAAGCGCCAGCCCGTCGCCGTCCATCACGATCTTCAAGGCGTCGCGCACATTCTCGAAATTGTACAGCGGCTCGCCCATCCCCATCATCACGATGTTGGTGAGCAAGCGTCCGTCCGGCGAACTGGGCCATTCGCCCAGCGAATCCCGCGCCAGCATCACCTGCCCCACGATTTCGCTCGGAGTCAGATTCCGCACCAGCTTCATCGTGCCGGTGAAGCAGAAGCGGCAGTTCAGCGTGCAGCCCACCTGGCTGGAAACACACAGCGTCCCCCGGTCCGCATCCGGGATGAACACCATCTCATACTCTTCCCCATCCGATCGCAGCAGCCACTTGCGCGTCCCGTCGGTCGACACATGCGCTTCCAGCACTTCCGGCCGGCCCACCACGAACCCGGCCTTCAGCCCCTCGCGCAGCGGCTTCGACAGGTCCGACATGGCGTCGAAATCGGTCACACCCCGGTTGTAGATCCAGCCCCAGATCTGCTTTGCCCGCATCTTCGCCTGTTTCGGCTCGGCAAGGCCCGCCTCCAGCAGAAGGGCGGCAATTTCCGCCTTCGGCCGGCCGACAAGGTCCGTCAGGCCATCCGGCCGGGCAACGGGCGCGCGCGGCACGGCAACCGGGTCGGTGCCGCCCGCAATGGGCATGAGGTTCGTATCCATGGAGGGCGGGGCCTTAGCGCAAAACCGCGCCGATGCGAAGGGCCACCAGTTTGCAATCCTTCACAGCAGAGGCTGCGCGACCTTGATATTGGAGCGCTGCACGATGGGCAGGGTCGCCCGTCGAACGAAACCAGGGTCGCACACATGAAGACACTCTTCGATCGCACCATCGCCACGGCACTTCTCGCCGTCGCCGTCGCCGCCGTCGCCGCGCCGGCTGCAGCCGCAATCGACATCCCCGTCTGGTCGACCAACTTCGACAATGGCCAGGTCTTCCAGTCGACCGGCCCGTTCGGCTACGAAAGCGCCACCTACACCGCCGGCGGTGCAGCGATTGCGAACAGCCAGTCGCTCCCCGGCTTCGGAACCCGCTACCTGCGCAACAGCAGCAAGGGCGAGACTGTCTTTTCCTTCACCGGCCTCGATCCCCACGAGTCGCTGACCCTCAGCTTCGACATCGCCTTCCTCGACAGCTGGGACCGCGCCACCGACACCACCTGGGGCCCCGATTACCTCTTCGTCACCACCAACGGTGTCACCCAGCAATGGGGCCTGAACCATGCCGGCCAGATCAACTGGCCCGGCACCCTGATCGGGCGCGGCAGCTTCGCCGCAAACGGTTCATGGCAGGATTCGGTGCACCGCTTCCAGTTCCTGATCCCGAACCAGTCCTCCGATTTCACCTTCTCGATACGCGCCGGTGGCAAGGGCTATCAGGGCGGAAACGACGAGAGCTGGGGCATCGACAACATCAGCCTGGTGGCCCAGGTGCCCGAGCCTGCCAGCTGGGCAATGCTGATCGCAGGCTTCGGCCTGGTCGGCACGGCCGCCCGCCGGCGGCGCACCGTCGTCGCTGCCTGACGCGCAAGCCAATCAGCCGGCAAACAGGGGTCGGAAACCCGTGCTGAAGATCCTGATTGGTCTGTCGAGCCTGTTCGGCGCGCTGCTGATGGCCATCCCGCCGGTCGGCGGCTGATTGGTCAGGCGGCTCGCGAGCCGGCGGAATCCCCGCTGCCCAGGTGCAG
>JBGTBK010000414.1:0-1820 GCA_041749355.1 Sandaracinobacter sp.
CCCCGGCGCCCATCAGGCTCTCCTCGTCGGGCGACCCCAGCAGAACGACTGCCTGTCCTTCGAGCGAGTCCCACTCCACGCGGTCCGCGGCCGCCAGCGGATGCCCCGCAGGCACCAGCAGGCCAAAGCGTTCCTGCCGCAGCTCCCAGAAGTCGACCCGGCCCGGCATCTCGTCCGGCGCGACTCCGATGAAGGCATCCAGGTCGCCGGCAAGCGCCGCCTGCAACAGCTCGGCCCCGTCGCCCAGCCGCAGTGCCAGCTCCAGTCCCTCAACCCGGCTGCCCATGTCCCCGATCAGCGCCTGAAGCTCGGGCAGATGCACATCGGCCGCAATCCCAAGCGCCAGCGGGGCCACCTGCGCCCGCTCCACCTGCCGCGCCAGCAGGCGGGCCTGCTGAGCTGCCTCATAGCTCCGCTCCAGCAGCGGATGCATCAGCCGACCAAGGTCGGTCAGATGGGTCAGCGCCCGCTCGCGGCGGAACAGCGGCCCGCCGAACTCTTCCTCCAGCTTCTGGATCGCCCGCGTCAGCGACGGTTGCGTCACATTGCACTGGTCGGCCGCCCGCGTGAAATTCCGCTCGCGCGCCACCGCCAGAAAGTATCGAACCTGATGCATTTCCATGTGCTGCGTCCCAACTGCCGCTTTCTTACAGGCCCGATCGGGGCCAGCGCCAGTATTCGATTGCGGCACCCGTTCCGTTTCAATCCCCGCCCGGCCACAACCGGCAATAATCGTCCGCCACCGCCCGGGTTCAATCGCCTCAGTCTTTTTCCCTGCTTTCCCAAAGCCCTGCCCTGTGACAGGAAGAAGCGGATCGGGGACAGACATGGACAGAAGCGGACGCATGGGCCTGGCCCATTTTGCAGCGCGGGCAGACGAAATCCGCACCCACCCCCGCTTTCCCATCGCCAAGCGCCGCTTCTGCACCGAGGTGCCGGCCATGTGGCTCGCCTCGCCGCTCCGCCGTCGCCTGATCGCCGACACCGGCGCAATGGCCGTCAGCATCACCGTCACTGGCCTGAACCGGCTCGATCCCGTCAACGGCGCATCGCTCGAAACCATGATCAAGGGCCTGGAGGCCAGCAAGCTCGCCAGCGGAAACCGGGCCCGAAGCCTCGTCGGCATGCTCCAGCGCAGCGGCGCTCTCGAAGCCGTCCCCCACCCGCACGACGGCCGCCGCCTGAAGCTGGTCCCGACCCAGCTGCTGCACCAGACCCACCGCGACTGGATGCTCTCGGTGCTCGGCCCCCTCTCCGAAGTCGCAACGCTCGCAGCCCCACCCGCAGAGCTCGCAGCCGAGCCGCGACTGGCCGAGCGCTATATCACCTCCATCATGCTGCGGCAGGTGGTCGACGGCTTCACCATATTCGCCGGCTGGCCCGAGGCCGAAGCCTTCATGAACCGCCGCCACGGCTATCTGCTGATGCTCACGCTGGCCGATGCAACCGACCGCCGGATCGACGTGAACCGGGCACGCACTGCCAGATGGTATGGCGTATCCCCGGCCCATGTCGCCAACATGCTGGCCGATGCCGAAGCCCACGGCTGGCTCAAGCGCCTGCCCCAGGGCTCCACGGTCGAGCTCGACCCGGCCTTCGCCGACCGGATCGACCTTTGGGTCGCCCGCGAACTGGCAATCGTCGCGATGTGGCTCGACATCAAGCGCCCCGCCGCAGCCTGAGGCCCGGCCTGGCAGCACCCCTCAGGCCAGCGGCCCGACGACTTCCCCCGCACGCGGCCCAAGGCCCCATTTGTTTCGATGCGCAGGCGGCACCAGCGGCATGCCCGTGCTCTCCTCCGCCTTCACGATCAGCCCGCG
>JBGTBK010000415.1:0-5117 GCA_041749355.1 Sandaracinobacter sp.
GCGCCGGGGTCGGCCCCGAGCGGGCCGGACCGGAATGCTCCTGAGGCTCAGGCCGGTGCGTTGCACCTGTAGCGCTGGCGCGGAGGGCCGAGGCGGCGCAAGGCCCGGCTGCGGGTTTCGGCTTCCTGGTCGGTGACGACGAAATCGATCAGTTTTCGAATGAGGATGTCCATGCGACGGCTTCCTTGTTCTGCAAGTCAGGTCCGACCCTAGCTTCAGAACCCGGCCCTGGTCAGGCGGGGACGCCCAGTCCGACGGCGCGAGCCGTTCCCTGCGCGGTTCCAGTGGCGCTGCGGTGGACCGGCGGCGCGCTGATGCCCGTTCCCATCGCAAGCCCCGAAAGGCCGGTGAGGGAGAAGGTCGCAACCCAGAAATAGGGCTGCAGCAGCAGGTCTGCGGAAACCGAGCCGGCTGCGCCAAGCGCAAGAGCCGTGAGGACGGCCGAACCGGCCATGGCTGTCGTGTATCGTGTGATCATCGTCATTCCAGCGACCTCCGTCTTCCCGTTCTCGACCCTCTGCGGAGCCTTGCGGGCTTGTTGTTTTCGTGCCGGCTTGTTTCGCCGTGCCCCATCTTAGTGCGCGGTTAACCAACCGAAATCAACGCCGCTATTGTCAAGCATTGCAACGGGGTCGCTGGCACTGCTGAAACGAAAAAGGGGGCGGAAAACCGCCCCCTTCTGTCGGTTCTGCGCTGAACAGCAGGTCAGCCGGCAACGACGCCTGCGCTGCGCCGACGGGCTGCAAGGCCAACCAGTCCGAAGCCAAGGATCATCATGGCCCATGTGGCGGGCTCGGGGACAGCGGCCGTCAGCACGCGGAGGTTGTCGCCAGGGCTCGAGGCGCGCCAGTCGTTGATGGTGAGAACATTGCCGGAGAAGCTGGTTCCGGGCTGGTCACGGTTCTCGAGGCCGCGCGCGCCTGGCGAATTGTAGGTGATGTCGGGCAGGCCGAGCAGGGCATCGGTGGCCACAAGCCTGTTGGTGGTCCAGATCAGGCCAAGGATCGGGCGATCGAAGGTGACCGAACCGATGAGCGTGCGGTCGCCGCTGGGATCGAACACCACGCCATGGCTTGCAACGCGCGTGCCGGCCATGAGCGTACCGCCCTGATCAAGCACCAGATTGCTGCCGAGCAGGACATTCTGCTTCTCGTTGAAGGCAAAAAGGGTGTCATTGTCCTGCTGGTTGTTGTTGCCGACCGCGAAGGGGGGCACCAGCAGCTGGAAATCGCCGGGTGCCGCCGAGCCGCCGGTCAGCGAGCCGGTCACCACAGCAGCGCTTGCATTGCCAGCCATCAGCACGGCGAATGCAGCAAGAATGGGCTTGAAACGCATCGACATCTTCACTCTCCAAGATAGTCCGGGAACGGACACGGTCCCCAACCTCCAGGAGCAATCTTCGTGCCAATTCCTTGCAAGGCGGGGATGTGCGGCTCTGACGGCAGCATTTGTCAAAAAATTTGACAGCAACGCTATTCGTTAACCAATGCGGCCCTATTCGAACTCGAGGATCACGGCATCCACGGCCAGGCTGTCGCCTGCCTTTGCGTGCAGCTTCTGCACAGTGGCCGACTTTTCGGCGCGCAGGATATTCTCCATCTTCATCGCTTCCACAGTGGCGAGCACCTGGCCGGCTTCCACACGGTCACCCTCGGCAACTGCGATCGAGACCACAAGGCCCGGCATCGGGCAGAGCAGATAGCGCGACAGGTCTGGCGCCACCTTGGGCAGCATCAGACGCTGCAACTCGGCCGAGCGCGGGGTCAGCAGGCGCATAGAATGCTGGCGCCCGTGGTGCGTCAGGCGGAAGCCGGTTCCGCGGCGATCGGTCTGGACGGCGATCGGCACGCCGTTCACCTTGGCCTCGACCACGCCGAAGGGCGGAATCCGCCCGATCGTCTCGACCGTCATGGCCTCGCCGTCGACCATCACGCGCGTGCCCCGGTCGCTTGCCGCAACAGTGACGCGGTGCTGTTCGCCATCCAGTTCCAGCACCCCGTCGGTGCCGGCTTCGCTATCTCCGCCCAGTTGCCCATCGACATGGGCCGCCCGGTTGGCAGCAGCGCGGCCGATCACGGCACCCACGGCCAGCAGCGCCGGCAGGCTGTCGGGGTTTGCGGCGGCGCCCGCAAAGCCATCGGGATATTCCTCGGCGATGAAGGCGGTCGTAACCGTTTCCCCGGCACGGAAGCGGGGATGCTGCATCAGGGCCGACAGGAAATCTGCATTGTGGCTGATGCCCCGCACATAATAGCGGTCGAGCGCTGCGATCTGCAGGTCGGCTGCTTCCAGACGGGTGGGGGCATGGGTGATCAGCTTGGCGATCATCGGGTCGTAGAACATCGAGATCTCGCTGCCCTCGACCACACCGGTGTCGACCCGGACGCCATTGCCCGAGACAGGCTCCCGATAGTCGCTGAGGCGCCCCGTGGAAGGCAGGAAACCGCGATAGGGATCCTCGGCGTAGAAGCGGGTCTCGATCGCATGGCCCATGAGCTTCACATCGGCCTGGCCGAAGGACAGCTTTTCGCCAGCGGCAACCCGGATCATCTGCTCGACGAGATCGAGGCCGGTGATCATTTCGGTGACGGGATGTTCCACCTGGAGGCGGGTGTTCATCTCGAGGAAGTAGAAGCTGCGGTCGGCGCCGGCGATGAACTCCACCGTACCGGCCGAGAAATAGCCCACCTTCTTCGCCAGATCGACGGCCTGTTCGCCCATGGCCCTGCGCATTTCGGGGGTCACGAACGGGGATGGGGCTTCCTCGACCACCTTCTGGTGGCGGCGCTGGATCGAGCAGTCCCGCTCGTTCAGATAGACCACGTTGCCATGCTTGTCGCCGAGCAGCTGGATCTCGATGTGGCGCGGCTGTTCGACGAACTTCTCGATGAAGACCCGGTCGTCGCCAAAGCTGGCCTTGGCCTCGCGGCGTACGCCATCGAAGCCTTCGCGAAGCTCGGCTTCGCTCCAGGCCAGCCGCATGCCCTTGCCGCCGCCGCCGGCCGACGCCTTCATCATGACGGGATAGCCGATTTCGGCGGCAATCTTCGCGGCATGGTCGGTGTCGGCGATCTCGCCGACGAAACCGGGCACGACCGAGACTCCGGCGGCCTTTGCGAGCTTCTTGGATTCGATCTTGTCGCCCATGGCAGCGATGGCAGAGGCGGGCGGGCCGATGAAGGCGATTCCGGCCTCGTCCAGGGCCTTGGCGAACCATTCCCGTTCGGAGAGGAAGCCGTAGCCCGGGTGGACTGCTTGCGCGCCGGTTGCCTTGCAGGCCTCGATGATCTTCTCGCCAAGCAGATAGGATTGGGCGGCGGGCGGCGGGCCGAGGTGCACGGCCTCGTCGGCCATTTCGACATGGACCGCGGCTGCGTCGGCGTCGGAGTAGACAGCGACAGTCTTGATGCCGAGGCGGCGGGCGGTGCGGATCACCCGGCAGGCGATCTCGCCCCGGTTTGCGATCAGGATCTTGTCGAACAGCTTGGCCAAGGCGACCCTCCCTTTCGGCGCACGCGCGCCCCCGCTTCGAGCGCCACGCGCCTCAGGAGGTGAAAGACGAGCACCGGGATGGCGTCAAGACTTCGACGGCTGCATCCCTATCGCATTGGGCAGCGCCGTCGGCGGTGCGCAGGGCAGAAAAGCCCATGGCGGCCGACTGCAGGGGCCAGTTGAAGTCAGGCGTTGCCGATTTCGGCGCTGAGCATGCGGGCGTCGATCCCGGCGGCGCGATAGCCTTCCAGCCAGCGCATCTCGGGCTCGACGTCCCAGATCAGGCCGTCCGTGCCCGGCGTAATGAACCAGCCATTGGTGGACAGTTCGCGCTCCAGCTGGCCGGCGCTCCAGCCTGCATAGCCCAGGGCCGCCACCCAGCGCGCAGGGCCCTGCCCCCGCGCAATTGCCGACAGCACGTCGCAACTTCCCGTCAGCGCCCAACGCCCGGCGACGTGCCTTGTGTCCTGCCCGCCCCACTCCGGTGAATGCAGGACGAAACCGCGCCCGGGCTCCATGGGCCCGCCCGACAGCACCGGCAGATGGGGGGTCCTGCCCGGATCGATGTCCATCTGCCGCATCAGATCGGGCACCGTCATGTCCTCTAGGGGGTCGTGCAGGCACAGCCCCATCGCGCCGCCCGGATCGTGCGAACACATGGCGATCACGCTCTGTTCGAACCGGTCGTCGCCGATCCCCGGCATTGCCAGTAAGAACTGGCCTGGCTGGTAGGGCGTCTGCTGCATTGCACGCCCTTACCGCCGGGACGCTGTCATGAACAGGCGGTAGACGTGATGAACGGCTGCCATTAACGCCGATTTCCAAACCGAGCAGGAGACATGACGATGACGATCAAGGTTGGCGATTCCGTTCCGCACGCCGTGCTGACGAAGATGACCGCAGACGGCCCTGCACCTGTCGACACCAACGAGCTGTTCGGCGGCCGCACGGTAGCGCTGTTTGCCGTGCCCGGCGCCTTCACCCCCACCTGCTCGGCCAAGCACCTGCCGGGCTTCATCGAGAAGGCCGACGAGATCGGATCGAAGGGCGTGGACGAGATCGTCTGCCTGAGCGTGAACGACGCCTTCGTGATGGGCGCGTGGGGCAAGGCCGCCGGGGCCGAAGGCAAGATCACCATGCTGGCCGACGGCAATGGCGATTTCGCCAAGGCATTGGGCCTGACCATGGATGGCTCGCGCTTTGGAATGGGCCTTCGTGCGCAGCGCTTTTCCATGCTGGTGAAAGACGGCAAGGTTGCCGAACTGAATGTCGAGGAGCCCGGTGCGTTCAAGGTGTCCTCGGCCGACCACCTGCTCGGCCAGCTGTAAGGGGCGGCGCGATGGACCTCGAGTATTTCGACGGCGAGCAGCGCTGCCTCGGCGCGCTGGAACTGCCTGACGAAGCGAAGTTCCCCGGGCCGCGGCCCGGGGTCGTCGCGGTGCATGAGGCCTGGGGCCTTGGTGCGCAGGTGCAACGGCGGGCGAAGATGCTGGCAGAGCTCGGTTACGTAGCCCTTGCCGCAGACATCTTCGGCGACCGGCATATCCCGGCAGACCCGCCCGAAGCCTTTGCGATCATCGGCGCGCTGGCGGCCGACACGGCGAAGCTGCGGGCGCGCGCGGCGG
>JBGTBK010000416.1:0-2164 GCA_041749355.1 Sandaracinobacter sp.
CGGGCTGGGCGCGCCGGATGCACGGGCTTTCGGGTGCCGGCTTCCGCACCCCCCTGCTCCGCGCCAGCGCCGGCGGCATGGGCGCAGTGCTCAGATGGGCCCTGAAAGCGCCAAGGCCGGCGCAGGTTTGAGCGGCCAGAAACGGCCCGCTGTGATGTTTGTGAGGCAAAGCCGCCCCTGGAGAGGCGGCCCGGATCACATGTTGGGGTAGTTGGGGCCCCCGCCACCCTCCGGCACCACCCAGTTGATGTTCTGCGTCGGATCCTTGATGTCGCAAGTCTTGCAGTGCACGCAGTTCTGCGCGTTGATCTGGAACCGCGGCTCGCCGGTCTCCTTGCCCACCACTTCGTACACGCCGGCCGGGCAATAGCGCTGCGCCGGCTCGTCATACAGCGGCAGGTTCACCGAAATCGGAACCGTCGGGTCCTTCAGGGTCAGGTGAACCGGCTGGTTTTCCTCGTGATTGGTGCTCGAAAGGAACACGCTCGACAGCTTGTCGAAGCTGATAACGCCGTCGGGCTTCGGATACTCGATCGGCCAGCAATGCTCCTTGCGCCAGATCTTGGTGTGGTCCGGCTCATGGCCCATGGTGAAGGGCATGCGCAGCCCCAGATGCTCCGCCCACATGGTGGCGCCCGCCAGAACCGTGCCGACCGTGCCGCCGAACTTGCTCACGAACGGCTCGGTGTTGCGCACCACGCGCAGCTCCTTCTCCACCCAGCTGCTCTTGTAGGCTTCCGAATAGGCCGTCAGTTCATCACCCTGCCGCTGGCTCGCGATCGCGTCGACTGCCGCCTCGGCCGCCATCATGCCGGTCTTCATCGCGGTGTGGCTGCCCTTGATCCGCGGCACGTTCACGAAGCCCGCCGAACAGCCGATCAGGGCCGCCCCCGGCATGGTCAGCTTCGGCACCGCCTGCCAGCCGCCCTCGTTGATGGCGCGCGCGCCATAGGACACCCGCCGACCACCCTCCAGGATCGCCTTGATCGCCGGGTGCGTCTTCCAGCGCTGCATCTCGTCGAACGGGCTCAGATGCGGGTTGCGATAGCTCAGCGCCACCACGAACCCCAGCGCCACCTGGTTGTTCGCCTGGTGATAGAGGAACCCCCCGCCCCAGGCGTCCGAAAGCGGCCAGCCCTGGGTGTGAATCACCCGGCCCGGCTCGTGCTTTTCGGGGTCGATGTCCCACAGTTCCTTGATTCCGATGCCGTAAACCTGCGGCTGGCTGTCCTTGGCGAGGTCGAAGCGCTTGATCAGCTGCTTCGACAGATGCCCGCGCACCCCTTCGGCAAAGAAGGTGTATTTGGCGTGCAGCTCCAGGCCCGGCTGATAGTTGGGGCCGTGCGAGCCGTCGCGCTCCACCCCCATGTCGCCGGTCGCGACGCCCTTCACCGATCCATCGTCGTTGAACAGCACTTCGGCCGCCGCGAAGCCGGGGAAGATCTCAACGCCCAGCGCTTCGGCTTGGGCCGCAAGCCAGCGGCACAGGTTGCCGAGGCTGCCGGTGTAGGTGCCCTTGTTGTTCATGAAGCTGGGCAGCAGCGCGTGGGGGAATTCGTATTTCTTGGCGCTGCTCAGGATCCAGTGATGGTTTTCGGTCACCGGGGTCTGAGCCAGCGGGCAGGTCTCGCGCCACTCGGGCAGCAGCTCGTCCAGCGCCTTCGGGTCGATGACCGCGCCCGACAGGATGTGGGCGCCAACCTCCGAGCCCTTCTCCAGCACGCAGACCGAAAGCTCGAGGCCCTTGGCGGCTGCCACCTGCTTGGCGCGGATCGCAGCCGAGAGGCCGGCGGGCCCCGCGCCGACGATCACCAGGTCATAGGGCATTGTGTCTCGGTTGCTCATGCGGTGCTTTCTCGCAAATGGCGGCGGGCGTCCGGCTCTATTCATCGCAGTGTCACGGGTTTTCAACCCGGAAACGCCCATTCCCTGCTTTGCCTGTATTGACCGCACAGGTAAGCCTGCCAATTGTCGCGGCCCATGGCAGGTTTTGCACAGGGCGCAGGCCCGGGCAGCGAAGCCGGCGGGCTCGATTCCGCCGGCCTGGCAGCCCTGATTGGCTGGTGGAAGCTGGCGGGAGTCGACACGCTCGTCGGCGACGAGCCGGCGTCCTGGCTGCTGCCGCCTGCCGAAGCGCCTTCGATGGCTATCCAGCCCGAGGCCG
>JBGTBK010000417.1:0-2056 GCA_041749355.1 Sandaracinobacter sp.
GGCGAATGTGCCGCTTCCGGCGAACAGGTCTGCGACCCGGGGTGCTGCGCCGACGATGTCGGTGACTGCCATGACCAGCGCGGCTTCGCCGTCGGGCGTTGCCTGCAGGAAGGCGGCTGGCGGCAGGGTTACGGCGACGCCCCCCATGCGGACGACGGGGTCCCCATCGGCCATCAGGGTTTCGACGCCCATGGGCCCTTCGACCGACAGGCGGGCAAGGCCGTGGGCGCGGGCGAAATCGGTCAACCCCTCGATGATGGGCAGGCTGTTGGCCTGCAGGTTGGCGAGCAGCAGGTCGACGCCCTGGTCGGTGAGCGTCAGGGTGATTCCGATTGCCGACCGCTCGCTGAGGTACGGGGCGAGAAGGCGGCGAAGCGGGGCCACGAGTGCGAAAAGCGCCGGATGCAGCACCGGGCATTCGGCCATGTCGACGAGGCTGTGCGCCCCTTCCGCGTTGAAGCCGAGCCGGACTGAGCCTTGCGTGCGGGTTGCCCGCATCGCCGCCCTGCGGCGGGCGCCGGCGGGCGACAGGTGCACCTCCATCAGATGGCCGGGGACGATCCCGACGCGGGCAAGCGGCTGAAGCAGGCGGTCGCGGGCGAAGTCGGCGATTGCCGGGTCTGCCACATGCTGGAGCTGGCAGCCGCCGCAAGTTCCGAAGTGGCGGCAGGCCGGTTGGGCGTGGTTCGGGCCCGGGGTGATGGCCCCTTCGTCACTGACGAGATCGCCAGGCACGGCACCTGCGACAAAGCGACCATCGGCCGTCATTCCGTCGCCCTTCGCGCCCATTCCGACGACAAAGCCTCTATTAATCATGTCGTTCCTGTGACAGATCGGGCCAGCGCACGGGGGGCAGCTGGCGCAAACTTGTTCGAGGTGGATTGAATGGCACGCGTATCTCTGCTCCCGGCACTGGCTTCCCTGACCCTGTTTGCGGCCTGTGCGCCGGCCCCGCTCTACACGTCGGGCGGGTTGCACAAGGGCGCTGCCACCTGGGGCGAGATTCCGCGCGACGCAAGAGGTGAGCCGGTCTGGGCTGCGATTCGCCCGGCGCCGCCATCTGACTTCAACCAGGCCCCGCTCACCCAGGGACAGGCAAGCGCCCGGTCCAGCCAACCGGAAGTCGTGTCAGAAGGCGACGCCGAAGCGAGCCCCATGCCGCCGAAAGCATGACGAGGAAGCTGCCGAGCACGAGGGCGGTGAGCCCGAAACCGGCGGCGACCTGACCGGCCTCGAACAGGCCCTGCAGCGCGTAGATCACATAGGCGAGCGCAGAGACCAGCAGCGCGCGCCGGTCGATCGCAAGCGCAACCAGCGTGAGCAGCGCATAGACAGTGAGCACGAGAATGGCGGCTCCCGGCCCGGGCTGGGCCGACAGCAGGCCCGACAGCGCGAACACCGGGTGCACGATCAGGGGGGCTGCCAGCAGGTGCAGCCAGAAGGCGATGTCGGTGTTGCGGGTGAGACGCTCGCGGTCGGACATGTCGTAGCGCATGGCGAGAGCGAAGACCGCCAGCCCCGCGAGCAGGGCCGCGATCAGGATGCTGCCTTCCCCTCCGAAGATGGATCCCGCCAGCGCCATTGACCCGACTGCAAGGGTGGATGCGCCTGCCGCAAGCGTGATGGGAACGCGGAACCGGCGCCAGTGCAGGGCAGCCGCGGCAGCGCCTGCAAGGCCGGCGACGATGACCGGCGCGAACACGGCAACCGTCTGCCCGTTCCGGGCCTGCCGGAAGGCAAGCTGCCAATGGTCGCCGCCGGAGACGATGATGAAGGTTACGGCGAATACGCTGCCGACGAAGGCGAGAAGAAGCAGGATGGACGGAAGCGCCATCCGGCGGCGGGCGGTGAAATATTCGGCGAGACCCCAACTGGCCGCGGCAATTGCGGCAGCACCCGCGATATCTGGCAGCAGACTGGCGAGCGCGACCAGCACGAGCACGCAAGCGAGCGTGACGAAGATGTCGTTGAATCCGGTGAGGAAACGGAAGCTCTCGTTGTCGGGGCCGGCGGCGCCCTCGGCCCGGGCGCGGGCGAAGGCCAGCAGGCGGTCGCG
>JBGTBK010000418.1:0-3300 GCA_041749355.1 Sandaracinobacter sp.
CAGTAGCCGCGCATGTTGGCGTGCGAGCGGGTGGCGACCTCGCCGACGGTGTTGGGCGGCAGCGGGTTGCCGGCTTCGTCGAGGATGCGCAGCTCCACGCCGGGCATGGGCAGGCCGGCCGAGCGCATGCGCTGGTTGCCGGCCGGGTCATGATCCTCGGGCGGGAGATAGACGATCGTGCCGGTCGTTTCCGTCATCCCATATTGCTGGCAGAAGCCGCAGCCGAACACCTCGATGCATTCGCGCAGCAGATCGAGCGGGATCGGCGAGGCCCCGTAGAGGATGTATTTCAGCCGGCTGT
Source organism: Sandaracinobacter sp. (assembly GCA_041749355.1). Lineage (GTDB taxonomy): Bacteria > Pseudomonadota > Alphaproteobacteria > Sphingomonadales > Sphingomonadaceae > Sandaracinobacteroides. The sequence goes on from JBGTBK010000418.1 coordinate 302, forward strand.
AATCGACTTCGCGGGCCCGCGGCTGGCGCACCACGATCTGCAGGGCGGCCGGCACCATGAACATCTTCGAGATGCGCTCCTTCTCGATATAGTCCAGCACCTTGAAGGGGTCGAACTCGCGCGCGATGATGCCTTTGGCGCCGTTCACCAGGCCGACAAGGCCCCAGCCGGTGCCGCCGATATGGGCAATCGGCATCGCAACCAGGCTCACATCCTCGGGGCCCCATTCGTTCCAGGGCATTGGCGCGCGGGCCGCAAGCTTGCGGCTGGCAAGCAGATTGTCGTGGGTGAGCATTGCGCCCTTGGGCTTGCCGGTGGTGCCCGAGGTGTAGAGCTGGATCACCACATCGTCGGGGCTGACCGGGAAGGCCGGGTCCGTGGCGGATTGCGCGTCGCGCCAGGCCTCGTAGGTCGGCCAGTCGCCATGTGGTTCGAGTGCAATTATCGGCCGCGCGCCGAGTTCGGGGGCGGCTGCCACGACGCCGGCAAGATCGGGGCCGACGAAGAGCAGCTTCGCCTCGGCATTGTCGGCGATGAAGGCCATTTCGGCGGGTGCAAGGCGCCAGCCGATTGGAACGATCACGCATCCGGCCTTGGCCGCGCCCAGCAGCAGTTCGAAATAATGGTCGCTGTTCTTGCCAATGAAGGCGATGCGTTCGCCCGGGGCAACGCCGGCAGCGCGCAGCGCGCGGGCGACCTGGCTGGCGTGGGCATCGAGCTCGGCATAGCTGGTGATGCGGCCCTCGAAATCGAAGGCGGTGGCATCGGGGCGGAGCCGGGCGTGCACCCGGGTGACGTCGCCCAGCGTTTCCATCCCCTCGAACGGGTCGGCCGGACGGTCAATGGCGGCGAGGCTGCTCATGCAATCCCGTTTCTCCCAAGGCAGCCCTCCGGCCTCGTTCACTCGGGCGCGGATGGAACTGGCGTTTCGCTGTGCCTGCCGGACCCTCCCGGCCCTGACAGAAACATCAGCCTAGCAGACAGCGCCAGAGCCCAAGCCTGCCAGATAGGGGGGGAAAGCCGAAAGGGCCGAAAGCGCCGGCCGGGGCGGCCGCCCTTCCTACAGACCGTCGCTTGTTCTAGGGCGGTGGGGATGCTGGTGTTCCTTGCCTCGGTTGCAGCCATATTGGGATTGACGGGCCTTGCCTGGGCGCTTGGCTTCCGCAGCCAGCCTGCGCTGGACGAGGCCGAGGCCCGGGCAGCGGCCGAAGCCCGGCTGGCCGGATTTCACGCATCCGACGTGGCCCTTGCCGAAGGCGGGCGTGGCGCGGTCCTGCGTGGCGCGGACGGAAGTGTCGCGCTGCTGCTTCCGCTGGGCGATGGCTGGATTGCGCGCCGCGCCCTGCCCTCTTCGATTGCCTGCCACAATGGCCGGCTTCGCGCCCTGCTGAAGGAGCCGATGCTGGACGAGGCGCAGCTGAGCCTTGGCCGCTGCCCGGACTGGCTTCCTGCTTCGGTTGGCGCCCGCGCATGACGCCGGACCTTCCCGATCCCGTGCAATGGGCGGTGCCGGCCTTTGTCGCGCTGATCCTGCTGGAGATGGTGCTGACGAAGAGCCGCGGCCGGGGGAGTTATGATTGGCGCGACGCAGGCGCCTCGCTGACGCTGGGGCTTGGCAGCACGGTTGCCGGCGCGCTGACGGCAGGCGCGGTGCTTGCGATGGCGCTGTGGCTGTTCCAGTTCCGGCTGCTGGAAATTCCCTTCGCCTGGTGGGCGTTCGCGCTGTGCTTCGTGCTGGACGATCTGGCCTATTACGCCTTCCACCGCAGCGCCCACCGGGTGCGCTGGTTCTGGGCGAGCCATGTGATCCATCACTCCAGCCAGCACTACAATCTGTCGACCGCGCTTCGGCAGACCTGGACCGGCTTCTTCAGCCTTGGCTTCCTGTTCCGGATGCCGCTGTTCCTGATCGGCTTTCCGCCCGCGATGGTGTTCTTCTGCGCAGGCGTGAACCTGGTCTATCAGTTCTGGATCCACACCGAGCAGGTGGGGCGGATGCCGCGCTGGTTCGAGGCCGTGATGAACACGCCGTCGCACCACAGGGTGCACCATGCGGTGAACCCGCGCTATCTCGATCGCAATTATGCCGGCGTGTTCATTATCTGGGACAAGCTGTTCGGCACCTTCGAGCCCGAGCGCGACGGCGACCGGCCGCGCTATGGAATCGTGAAGGCGCTGCCGACGCTGAACCCTTTCTGGGCTGCGATCCACGAATGGGTGGCGATTGGCCGGGATGCGGTTGCGGCGCGGTCGCTGTGGGAGCTTGGCGGGCGGCTGTTCGGGCCGCCGGGCTGGCAGCCGGACGGGGCGGGCGAGACATCGGAGGTGATCCGGGCGCGCTGGCAGGCCGGGTCCAAAAACAGGGAGAGCTGAGTTGGCACGAAAGTTCCTGATCCTGATTGCCGTGCTGACCGGCCTGGTGATCCTGGGCGCGATCATCTGGCGGCTGTTCGCGGCCGACCTGTTGCAGACCGCGATGGTGCCGGGCGAACCCTTCGCTGCAACTGCGCCCGCTGCGGCCCCCGATTATGCGCTACCCGCAAGCTGGGTTGCACGGCCCGGCCTTGCCGCCAACCCGGCCTTGTGGGCGCCGGCGGGCTTCAGCGCAGCGCCAAAGCCGGCCGCTGCGCTGTTCTTCGTGAGCCCGACCGCTTACCTCAGCCGGAGCAGCTGGAACGCGCCGTTGGACGATGCCGAAACCAACGAGCGGCTGGACCGGTTCACCCGGATGCAGGCAAGCGTGTTCAACGGCGTCGCCGATGTCTGGGTGCCGCGGTACCGGCAGGCGACCTTCGGCAGCTTCCTGAAGCCCGGGCCCGATGCCGACCAGGCGCTGGCGCTGGCCTATGGCGATGTGGAGCGCGCCTTCGACGCCTTCCTTGCCGCCCAGCCAGCCGACCGGCCGATCCTGATTGCCGGGCACAGCCAGGGGGCACTGCACATCCTGCGGTTGCTGGAGGCGCGAAAGGCCGCGCTTGCCGGGCGGCTGGTGGGGGCCT
>JBGTBK010000419.1:0-2423 GCA_041749355.1 Sandaracinobacter sp.
ACAGCCGCTGCCTTGGGCCTGCCGACCCTCGCCATCCCGGCCCGCGACCACCCAAGCCGCGACAGCTTCGACGCAGCGCTGACCGCCGCACTCGAAGCGCACGGGGCCGAGGCCATCGCGCTTGCAGGCTTCATGCGCATCCTCACCCCCGGCTTCATCCGCCGCTGGGAGGGGCGCATCGTCAACATCCACCCCTCGCTGCTGCCGAACTACCCCGGGCTCGACACCCACGCCCGCGCAATCGCCGCCGGCGACATGCAAGGCGGCTGCACCGTCCACATCGTCACCGAAACCCTCGACGATGGCCCCATCCTTGCCCAGGCCCGCGTGCCGATCCTGCCCGGCGACACCCCCGAAGCGCTGGCCGCCCGCGTGCTGGAGCAGGAACACCTCCTCTATCCGCAGGCGCTGGGCCACTTCCTTCAGACGCTCGACTGACACGCTCCGACCAGCAGCGGCACTCGCTTGCCAGCCGGAGCCACCCCGGATAGCCTGACCCCTCACGGGTCTGGAGGGCAGGACCAATGCGGGCATTTCCATTGCTTGTGATGCTGGGCGCCGCGACAGCTGCGCAGGCCCAATCCGTGCCTGAGCCCATCAAGGCCCGGGTCAACGAACTTGTTGCCCAGTGCGTGCGCGCCGGCGGCCAGCTCGGCCAGATGACCGGCCAGGGCCAGTTCGTCATCCCCAGGGACTTCACCGGCGACGGTCGCACCGACTTCGTGATTTCCGAAGGCAATTTCCCCTGCACCGGCAAGCCCACCCTGTTCCGCGCTGATGGGCTTGCCCGGGTCGAACTCTGGGTCGCCGACGGGCAGACCGCCCGGCTTGGCTTCGCAGACCGGCTGCTGGCCTACAGGGTGCTCGATGGACGCCCGGCGAAGCTGCAGATCGCCCGCCGCGCCCCTGCCTGCGGAGGCCCTGCCCGCTGCGGCGACGAACTGCGCTGGAACACGGCCGCCACCCGCTTCGACATTGCACCAACCGATGGCCGCAAGTCCGCAGTGGTTGCAGCACCCGGCGCCATGGCAATGGCAGCGTCCGCAGCGCCGGCGCCGGCACCGGCCCCATCCTCCCCGACCGCAGCAAGACCCGGCGCGCTGCCGCTGAAGCGTGGCTATTTCGTCTCTGCCGACGAACCCTGCAACCGGGCGTCCAACGCAACGGTAAACCTGTTCACCGGCGACGGGATGAACGCCTCGCGCTCGGTCTGCACCTTCACCCGGGTGGAACCCCAGGGCAGCGGGCGCTATCGGGTCACGCAGAAGTGCCAGGAACTGGGCGGCTTCGGCGGGGAAGAGCCACCGGCCGAATCGACCATCACGTTCGATGTTCCCGACGACAGTCGTTTCACCATTCGCTGGCCAGGCGGCGGCAGCAGGTCCAGCCGATACTGCCCGCAGTCCAGCATGAACGAACCCTTCCGCAGCAACGACATCAGCGACCTGCTTCGCTGACGGATCCCGCCAGCTTCAGCCGAAATCCTTCGGCATACCCATCTCAGCCGAAATCCTTCGGCAAACCTTACTCAGCCGAAATCCTTCGGCGGGGCCCAGGCGTTCATCGCAGCTTCCAGCCGCGCGCCGAGCGCCATCAGCTCTGTCTCGGCGCCCGCCCGGCCCACCAGCTGCACCGAAACCGGAAGCCCGTCTGCCGTCCAGCCGGCCGGGATCGCTAGCGCCGGCAGCCCGGCCAGGTTCGCAAGCGCCGTGAAGTCGGCAACAGCTGCAAGGCTCGGACTGCCATGCGCCGGGGCCGGCTGCGGCGTGGTCGGCAACAGGATCGCGTCGGCCAGCTGCAGAACGGCCTGAAGCTCGCGGGCGGCCAGATCCATGGTCCGCCGGCCCTGCGCCACCGTCGCCGCATCGATCCCCTGCCCAAATGCCAGATGGCTGCGGAAGACCTCTGAAAAGCCGTTCGCATTGCGCGCAATGTCCGCGCCGAACTGCAGCTGGGCCTCGCGCGCAGCCTCGATGAAGCCCGCCAGCCGCACCCGCCCATAATCGATCGCGGCCGCCTGCTCGTCCACGCGCAGGCCCAGCCCCTGCAACAGGGTTGCCGCAAGCCGGAACCCGGCGGCAACCGCCGGGTGCAGGTCCACGTCCGTCGTGCCCGACAGGATCGCGACCCGTTCGATCGGCCCATGCCCCGCCGATCCTGCAGGGAGGGGATCGGCCAGAACCTCGAACAGCACGGCACAGTCCCCCACGCTGCGCGCCAGCGACCCGATGCAGTCCAGCCGCTCCACCAGATGCATCAGCCCCTGCGCCGGCACCCGCCCGAACCCCGGCTTCAGGCCAGTGATGCCGCAATAGCTGGCCGGAATCCGGATCGACCCCAGCGTGTCGGTGCCAAGGGCAGCCGCGCACAGCCCGGCCGCCACGGCCGCGCCGGACCCGCCCGAGGAGCCCCCGGCCGTGAAG
>JBGTBK010000420.1:0-8534 GCA_041749355.1 Sandaracinobacter sp.
CGTAGCTCAGTTGGTAGAGCAACGGACTTTTAATCTGTAGGTCTCGGGTTCGAGCCCCGACGAGCCCACCAGCTGTTTTCTGTCCTCATGGGCGAAGCCCTCCGGACGGGGCGCGGCACTTGCCGCGGCGCCCGATAAGGCCCGCGGACCCGTCGGGCCCGGTCTTTTGCGCGCGCCGGCGTGGCTTTCGATCCTACGGATGGTCAGCCTGGATTGTGCATCGGGACGTTGGACGGCGGGAGGCCCGCATCACAAAGGTCGCACAGGATCTCCATGATGGCGCGGATCCGGGCATCGACGAGAACATAACGGATGCTCTGGCCATCGCGCTTCGGCGCCACAACACCTCCCGTGCGAAGCAACGCCAGTTGCTGGGAGACACTTGATTGCGACAGGCCGGTCAGTTCGACCAGGTCGCCGACGGTCGGCAGGCTGTTGTGATCGCGATCGCCCATGCCGATGCGGCAAAGCATCCTGAGCCTGTCCGGATTGGAAAGGAACTTCAGCATCTGCGCAACAGCGACGGCGTCCCTGCCAAGCGGCATTTCCTGCTCCAGCCTGGCAAGTGCAGGGCTCATCGGATCGGCACTCCTTCATTCATGCGCGGCCCGCTGCTGGGTGCAACGGGTCGGTCGTATGTTGATGGAGCAGGGCCGAATTGCAAGGAGATGACAGCAAGTGGCGGCTCCGCGGGCTTCCGCAGAGCCGCCGAAGCTTAAGCCCCCCGATCAGGTGGCAGAAGTTGCCGCCGCCATCCGTCTGCGCCGGGCCATGCCACCCACAAGGCCAAAGCCGGCGATCATCATTGCCCAGCTTGCCGGCTCGGGCACTGCTGCCGTGTTGAAGCGCAAGGTGAACTGCGATCCGGCAAAGCTCTGATCGGTCTGGATGTTCAGGTTCACGTTCAGGTTGCGCAGATCCTCGATGATGTCCCGGCTGAAGCCGAGTGCCAGAAGGTCCCCTTCGGCGACAAGGGTCGGTGCAATGGAAATTGCACCAAATGGATCGTTCGGGTCGATTGCGCGCCGGGCTTCCCAGCTGCTGCCATTGAACCAGGCCATCAGAAGCGGATCGGTCAGGGCGTCGCCGTCATTGTCCCAGAAATAGCCCTCGGGAACGGAGGCTTCGTTCAGCATGGCTGCGCCGAAAAGGTTCCGATACGGGCCGTAGAGACCATTGGTGGCGATGACGTCCTCGCCGATATCCAGGTTGAAGCCGGCCCGCTCGGTTGCGAAGAAGCCATCCAGATCGAAGTTCGGGTTCTGTGCCGCATCTCCGAACAGCCCGAACGAGAATTGGGTGAACGCCGGCACATTGTTTGGCCCGAGCGCCACGGACAGGTCGAATGCGAGGCCATCGCCCAGGCCGGATGCGACAAATGCATCACCCACGCCGTAGCCAAGCTCGATCTTGAAGCCCGTCAAGGCCTGCGGCGTGACGTTGATCAGCCGATGAAACAGCTGGTAGCTGTTCGTTTCGCTGTCGGCCTGCGTATCGAATACCAGGTCGATGGCGCCTACCTTCGTGGCCACCATCTTGACACGCTTGTCGGACTGGAACGGCCCTTCGCAGTTCGCACCCACTGCAACGATGCAGTCCGGGATCGACTGTCCGGGGTTGAGATCGGCGTCATCGTTCAGCACCGTCATTCCCGGGACCGGCGACGCCGTCCACAGGATTCGTCCGTTGCTGGTTGCTCCGGCGGTGCCCCCCGAAACGTCACGATCATAGATGTTGCTGACACCAAGGCTCGGTTCCCCGGGATGCGGGACCAGGTCCACGTTGCCCAGGTTCCAGCCAGTGATTGTCGCCGCGCTTGCCGGGAGCGCGAGTCCCCCAAGAATGCCGACGGAAACTATACGAAACATTGAACTTTTCACGGTATCCTCCTTGCCCATGGGTGATGTCCGAGTCTGCAATGAGCTCAGATACATTATCAGGTCATGATATTATTTCGTGTTGCTATTTTTGCTTGTTAACCATCTTTGCTCAGACGGCCGGCATGTCTCCGTCGCGGGGGCAAGGCTTACGGGCACGCGGAGGAAGCGGGTGGACGAGCCTGGGCGTCAATGTACAGTGCGCCGATGCGGCTGCCCTGCGCATGTTTGCCCCCCTTGCGCACCGGCTGCTAATGGCAAACCGTGCTGCATTGCTCCCAGGCTTTGGCTCCGTGACGGGCAGACCCGACGCGCTCATCATCGGTGGTGGCCACAACGGTCTCGTCTGCGCCTGGTATCTCGCGCGCGCGGGTTGGAAGGTGGTGATCGCGGAGCGGCGGTCGATTGTCGGCGGGGCGGCCGTGACCGAGGAGTTCCACCCCGGTTTCCGCAACTCGACCGCCAGCTACACCGTCAGCCTGCTGCAGCCGAAGATCATCGCGGACATGGGGCTGAAGGGCCACGGGCTGCGCTTCGTGCAGCGGCCGCTGTCCAACTTTCTGCCGCTCGACGAGCGCCGCTACCTTAAGATGGGCGGAAGCCTGGCAGCGACGCAGGCGGAGGTTGCGAAATTCTCGGCCCGCGACGCGGAAACACTGCCGGCCTATCATGCAGCGCTGGACCGGGTGGCCGATGTGCTTCGGGCGCTCGCGCTGCAGACTCCGCCGAACGCCGGCGGAGGTCTGCGCAGTCTGCTGGCGGTTGCCACCCAGGGTTGGGCGCTTCGGACCCTGTCGCTGGAGGCCCAGCGCGACGTGGTCGAGCTGTTCACCAAGAGCGCGCGCGACTTCCTGGACGGCTGGTTCGAGAGCGACGAACTGAAGGCGGCCTTCGGCTTCGACGCGGTGGTCGGCAACTATGCGAGCCCGGACACGCCGGGCAGCGCCTATGTGCTGCTGCACCATGTGTTTGGCGAGGTGGACGGGGTGAAGGGGGCCTGGGCCCATGCGGTTGGCGGCATGGGGGCGATCACACAGGCGATGCGCGCGGCCTGCGAGGCGGCTGGTGTCACCATCCTTACCGATGCGCCGGTCGCAAAGGTTCTGGTCGATGGCGGCAAGGCGGTCGGCGTCCGGCTGGAGGACGGGCGCGAGCTGTTCGCCCGCCGGATCGTCGCGAATGTGGGGCCGAAGCTGCTGTATGGTCGCCTGGTGCGCGAGGCCGATCTGCCGGCCGACTTCGCCCGTCGGATGCGAGGCTACAAGGTCGGTTCGGGCACCTTCCGGATGAATGTGGCGCTGTCCGAGCTGCCCCGTTTCACCTGCCTGCCGGAACCGGGCGACCATCTGGCCAGCGGGATCGTGATCGCGCCGTCGCTCGACTATATGGACCGCGCCTTCACGGACGCCCGGGCGCTGGGCTGGTCGCGCAAGCCGATCGTCGAGATGCTGATCCCCTCGACGCTGGACGACAGCCTCGCCCCGCCGGGAGCCCATGTTGCCAGCCTGTTCTGCCAGCAGTTCGCGCCTGTTCTGCCTGGTGGTCGTGACTGGGCCGATGCGCGCGACGAGGCCGCCGACCTCGTGATCGACACCGTCGACACGCTGGCACCGGGGTTTCGCCAATCAGTCATCGGCCGGCTGGCGCTGAGCCCGGCCGATCTGGAGGAGCGGTTTCGATTGATGGGCGGCGACATCTTCCACGGCGCGATGGGGCTGGACCAGCTGTGGGCTGCGCGGCCGATTGTTGGCCATGCGGCCTATGCCGGCCCGATCGCGAACCTGTGGATGTGCGGCGCCGGAACGCATCCCGGCGGCGGGGTGACCGGCGCGCCCGGGCACAATGCGGCGCGCGAACTGCTGCGAACTGACGCCGGTTTGTGATGTTTGTGATGCAGAACCGGCCTTGCAAGGGCCGAGAGGGCCGCTAGCGTCAGGCCCAACGCGAACTGGGGAGAGATCCGTGCAGACGAAGATCCTGCTGACCGTGATGGGGGCAGACAGGCCCGGCCTGACCGAGGCGCTGGCAGCGGCCGTGCTTGGCGCTGGCGGCAATTGGCATGAGAGCTATCTGTCTCGACTTGGGGGCAAATTCGTCGGTTCGGCGCTGGTCGAGCTGGACCTGGAAGCGGTGGACAGGCTTCGCGCCAATCTGCAGGCCTCGGTTGCCTCGGACTTGCGCGTCGAGATCGTCCCGGCCGACGAGGACCAGGACCCTGGCGAGGCTGTCGAGATCACGCTGACGGGGCAGGACCGTCCTGGAATTGTTCATGAAATCAGTGTGGTGCTGACCCGCCTTGGCGCCAACATCGTGGAGCTGGAAACCCGGACGGATCCGAGCGCCTGGTCGGGTTCCGCGATGTTCCGTGCCCGCACCCGGCTGACCCTGCCGGCGGGGCTCAGCCACGATGATCTGCAGCAGGCGCTCGAGGCCCTTTCGGGCGACCTGATGGTGGATTTCGAGCCGGCCTAGATCCCGGCGCCGGCTTCGACAAACACTTCGGCGACTTCGTGCTGGCCGGAATAGTCAACGATATGACGCACTTCCAGCACCTTCCAATGCTCGCGCCGGCCCACTGAAACGGGGTCGCCGCGCCGCGGAAGAGCGGTCCATCGGCCTTCATAGACGAGGCTGGTCGACCCATCGCCTCGCCGCTCGATCATCTGGACTGCAATCAATCCGTGGCGGGGCATGAAACCTCAAGATGCGTTCCGGCCGCTGATTCGGGCCTTGATATGGAATGGTACCCGGGTTGTCCTGCAAGTGCCAGGTGGAGGTCAAGGCAGCTACTGGCCCTGGGATGCGCGCATCTGCATCATCTTCTGCATCGCGGCCTGGCCTTCGGCCTTGGTGACCTTGCCGTCCTTGTTGGTGTCCATCATGGCGAAGCCTTCGGGGCGGCGGCCGGAGGCTTCCCATTCGGCCTTGCTGAGAGCGCCGTCCTTGTTGGTGTCGGTTGAATCGAAGAACTTGCCGGGTTGCGGCTGGGCTTGCTGGGCAAGTGCGGGCGGGGCAAGCGCGAGAATGGCTGCGGCGGCGAAAAGGCTGGTCTTCATTCGGGGCTCCTTCTGGCGTCTTTACGCGGCGGCGTGCCGCCATCCCCCGCGACGATGCGGCGGCTTGGCGGCGAAGGCAATGCGTGGAAGTGGCGCGACATGACAGTGATCGTACCTGTGTTGGGCGACCAGCTTTCGGCCGGACTGGCGAGCCTGCGGGCGGTTTCGAAGGCCGAAGCCGTGGTGCTGATGGCGGAGGTGGCGGACGAGGCGCGCTATGTGCCGCACCACAAGCAGAAGCTGGTGCTGGTGTTTTCCGCGATGCGCCACTTTGCCGAAGCGTTGCGCGCCGATGGCTGGACGGTGGATCATCGGCGGCTGGACGAGCCGGACAGTTCCGGGAGCCTGACTGGCGAGCTGGTTTTGGCCGTGGCGCGCCATGGCGCCGGGCGAATTGTTGCGACGCGGGCGGCCGAACATCGGGTGATTGCGCTGCAGGAGGGTTGGGCGGCTGCGACCGGGGTTCCGGTGGACCTGCTGGATGATGACAGGTTCCTGGTTTCCGACGGCGCGTTTCGGGGTTGGGCGGATGGGCGCAAGCGGCTGAGGATGGAAGATTTCTATCGCTGGCAGCGGGTGGAGACGGGCATCTTGATGGCTGGCGACGTGCCCGTTGGCGGGCAGTGGAACTTCGACAAGGAGAACCGGAAGGCTTTGCCGAAGGGCGTGATGGTTCCTGCAGTGCCGACATTCGCGCCCGACGCGATCAGGCGGGACGTGATCGCGATGGTGGAGGCGCGCTTTCCCGACAATTTCGGGACTCTGGCGCGGTTTGGCTGGCCGGTGACCCGGGCTGAGGCGCTGGTTGCGCTGGAGCGGTTCGTGGGCGAGCGGCTGGTCCTGTTTGGCGACTATCAGGATGCGCTGGTGGAGGGCGAGGCGACGCTGTTCCATTCGCTGCTGTCGACTTCGATCAACCTGGGGCTGCTTGGCGCCCGCGAGTGTATCGATGCGGCGGTTGCGGCGCTTGAGCAGGGCGCGCCGTTGAATGCGGTGGAGGGGTTTGTTCGGCAGATCCTTGGCTGGCGGGAGTATGTCCGCGGCATCTATCTGCTGGAGGGGCCGGATTATGTGCGGCGCAACGCGCTTGGGGCGACGCGGCGGCTGCCGGATATCTACTGGCGGGGTGGGAGCGGGATGCGCTGCTTTGATGCGGCGTTCGAGCAGACGCGGGATCTGGCTTATGCGCACCATATCCAGCGGCTGATGGTGCTGGGCAATTTTGCGCTGTTGGCGGGCGTGGACCCGTTCGAGCTGCACGAGTGGTTTCTGCTGGTCTATGCCGATGCCTATGAGTGGGTGGAGGCGCCCAATGTGATCGGAATGAGCCAGTTCGCCGACGGGGGGCTGCTGGGATCCAAGCCCTATGCGGCTGGAGGGGCCTATATCAACCGGATGGGCAATCACTGTGCGAAGTGCCGGTACAGCCTGAAGGTGAAGAGCGGACCCGACGCTTGCCCCTTCTCCTATCTGTACTGGGATTTCCTCGCGCGGCACGAGCCCTTGCTGTCGAGGAACCAGCGGATGTGGACGGTGTATGACGGGTGGCGGCGGCTGAGCGAGGAGCGGCAGGCGGAGATCCGTGCCGATGCCGCGCGGTTTCTGGAAGCGATGGACGAAGCCTGAATTCCGGACGGCAGCTTGCCATCCGCCGAGCGGGCTTTAGGGTTTGCCGGATGGCGGACGGCGCGGAAGATCACAGGATTGTTGGCGTTGAGCTGGATGAGCGGACGGTCATCTGGCGCAATGCGGACGTGGAGCAGGAACGGCGGGTCGCGATCTTCGACCTGCTGGAAGGCAATGTGTTCCGGCCGATCGAGCTTGTCGGCACGGGGCCCTGGCGGCTGACGCTGCGGGTGGAGGATGGCCGGCTGGCCATGGACCTGCGGGAAGACGGCGGCGGGGCGGAAGGGACCGTTGTTCTGGGACTTGCGCCGTTTCGGCGGGTGGTGCGCGAGTATTTTGCGATCTGCGACAGTTACTACAAGGCGATTCGGAACAGTTCGCCGAGTGCGATCGAGACGATCGACATGGCGCGGCGCGGGATTCACAATTCGGCTGCGGACTTGTTGCTGGAGCGGCTTGACGGGAAGGTCGAAACCGATTTCGACACGGCGCGCCGGCTGTTCACGCTGATCTGCGTGCTGCACATCCGGCAGTAGGAGAAGTTTGATGGGTGTGATGCCGGATTCCTGGATCCGGGAGCGGGCTGTTCGCGACGGGATGATCGAGCCGTTCGTGGAGGCGCAGAAACGAGACGGCTGCATATCCTATGGGCTTTCGAGCTATGGCTATGATGCCCGGGTTTCGGACGAGTTCAAGATCTTCACCAATGTGGACAGCGCAGTGGTTGATCCGAAGGCCTTTTCGGACAACAGCTTTGTGGATCGGAAGACGCCTGTGTGCGTGATTCCGCCCAACAGCTTTGCGCTGGCGCGGACGGTCGAGTATTTTCGGGTGCCGCGGGACGTGCTGGTGATCTGCCTGGGCAAGAGCACCTAGGCGCGCTGCGGGATCATAGTGAACGTGACTCCGTTGGAGCCCGAGTGGGAGGGGCATGTGACGCTGGAGTTTTCCAACACCACGCCGCTGCCGGCCAAAATCTATGCCAATGAGGGCGCTTGCCAGTTCCTGTTCCTGAAGGGGGACAGTGTGTGCGAGGTGAGCTACGCCGACCGGGCGGGCAAATATATGGGGCAGAAGGGCGTCACGCTGCCGAGGTTGTAGGCTGGGGCGCGGCTTTTTTGCTGCTGATTCAGAAGGTCCGAACCAGTGTTTGAACTCTGGCGATCCAGGGCGCGTCTGCGACGACTGTCTGCCGGCCGCCGGGGCGGGCGGGGAGGAGCTGGAGCTTGCCGCCTTCGGTCGCGACGAGGCGGCCGAACACGAATCTACCGACCGGGCGGGGGACGAGGATGTCGGTGTTGATGGCCTCGCTGAAGCGGTCTGGCGGGAGCTGTTCGAGCCAGAGCTGGTCACCGGCGCGGTAGTCGCCCTGGGATTCCCGGACGAGCAGGCCGATCGCGTTGGCGAGCGGAGCGGGTGTGGGGAGGTTGAGCGGGGCCGACAGCGGCTGCGCGCCATCGGCGGTGAGTTGGGCTGCGACGGGCACCCTGGAATCTGAATCCTGTGCGAGGATCTGCCTGGGTTCGACTTCGAGCGCTGCGGCGAGCTTTTCGATCCAGGGGACGGTGAGTTGGCGGGTGCCGGTTTCGAGGCGCCCGATCGTGACCGCAGTGGTTGGCGGCGTGCAGCGGGCGGCGACATCGGCAAGAGTGAGGCCGCGGGCCTTCCGCAGTTCGCGCAGGCGGCTCATCATCTTCAGTCTCCGGTTTCTATCTGTCCTACAGCATTACCATTATGGCAGTCCGGCTGTCGTGTCGAGAGGAGATGCGAATGGTTGATGCAGGGGATTATCCGAACCGGCAGATTGGGCGGAGGGTGCTGGCACCGTCTGACGCGGTGGACCGGCAGGTTGTGGCGGTCAATCTGGTGGAGTCGCCCTTGGCCTGGCTGGCGCGGCGGGGACATCTGACGCCGGTTCAGGTGGCGGCAGGGGAACGGCTGCGGGCGGACCATGGCCGAGCGGGGCTGGGCGCGC
>JBGTBK010000421.1:0-2465 GCA_041749355.1 Sandaracinobacter sp.
CGTGACGCCGGGCCATGTCTTCCCGCTGGTGGCGCGCAACGGCGGCGTGCTGGTCCGCGCCGGCCATACCGAGGCGGCCGTCGACGTCTCGCGGCTGGCCGGGCTCAACCCGTCGGGCGTGATCTGCGAGATCATGAACGAGGACGGCACCATGGCCCGCCTCGACGACCTCATTCCCTTCGCCCGCCAGCACGGCCTGAAGATCGGCACCATCCGCGACCTCATCGCCTACCGGATGCGGCACGACCATCTGGTGCGAAAGGTGGCCGAAGTGGAGGTGGAGAGCGAGCATGGCGGCCGCTGGACCGCCATGACCTATGCCAACACCGCCGAATATGCCGAGCATATCGTGCTGATGAAGGGCCGCATCGACCCTTCGAAGCCCACCCTGGTGCGGGTGCATGTGCAGAGCATGTTCACTGACCTGTTCGCCGAAAGCGGCGGACGGTCGGGCCTGATCCCGCGCGCGATGGAGGCGATTGCCGCCGAAGGCGCCGGCGTGCTGATCCTGATCCGCGACGCGCGCCCCGACGCCATTTCCGAGCAGATGAAGGCCAAGGGCCAGGGCGAGCCCTTCACCGTCCGCGACTATGGCGTGGGCGCGCAGATCCTGGTCGATCTCGGCGTCACCGACATGGAACTTCTCACCACCTCGCACCGCGCCTATGTCGGCCTTGAGGGCTATGGCCTCAGAGTGCTCGGCGAGCGGCAACTCCTGTCCTGATCGGAACAGCAATGGCAAAGGTCCTCATCGTCGGCGCCGGCTTCTACAGCCACATCTATGCCCTGCAGCTCGCCGGCGCGCGCGCCGCGCTGGAGGCCGGGGGGCACAAGCATGAACTGGTCGAGGTGCCCGGCGCGCTGGAAATCCCGGCGGCCATCTCGATGGCGGTCGAGACGGGCGCCTATGATGCCTATGTGGCGATCGGCTGCGTGATCCGGGGCGAGACCTATCATTTCGAGATTGTCTCGAACGAGAGCGCGCGCGGAATCATGGCGCTGACGCTGGACGGCGTGCCCGTCGGCAACGGCATCCTGACAGTGGAGACCGAGGAACAGGCCCTCGTCCGCGCCGACCCGGCGCAGAAGAACAAGGCCGGCGAAGCCGTGGCCGCTGCCCTTGCGCTGCTGGAACTCCGGAAACGGTTCGGCTGAACCGGCGTCTCAGGCGCTGATCAGGTTTCGCGCCAGGCCAAACTCCATGTCGGCCGTGAAGCCGAAGCCCGGAAGCACCTCATAGGCCAGCCCCTGGCCAAAGGATGCCATCGCAGCCCCACGCGGCTTCAGCCCCAGCGTGCCGGCAACGGCCAGGATGAAATTGTCCTTTATGGTCACGGTCGGTGCATCATACAGCACCGCATCGTTGAAGTGCCGGCAATACCAGTGGCATTCCACCAGCGCACTGTAGGCTGCCGTGTCGGGGGCCGAAGGGTCGCGGAACTGCTTCAGGTTGGTCACGCTCAAAAGCCCCGGGGCCACCAGTTCCAGCCACTGCTCCACCAGCTGCTCCAGCACATCGAGCCCGACCCCGAGGCCCCCAAGCCCCATGTTCAGCGGGTGGTGTCCCCGGCCGCCTGCGGCCCGCGACAGGGCGGAAGGGCCCGGCCGCAGCACTGCGGGAACGTCCACCATCCGCTTGCCGGTCAGCGACAGCAGCTCCTGCAGCTTGTCCTGCTCTCCGAAGGCGCCGAACCCGGGCATCTGCACATCCACCCGGTAATGGCCCTGTGCTTCGGCCACCTCGATCTTGCCGACCGCCTTCTGGAAGCCCAGCACCTCCTGACCCGTGATCGCCGACGTCGCATTGTCCACCCCGATGAAGGGGAACACCCAGGTCAGCCGCGGAACGGCCAGCCCCAGGGGCCCGCGCTGCCAGCGCACCACCGGCATCATGAAGCCATATTCATGCTGCCGCATCCACGATGCCTCGATGCGCTGGCCATGCTCGCTCGATTCCATCCGCGGATAGTGGTTGACCACCAGATAGACCAGCGGAACGACCGGCTCGAACCAGATATCGGGGGCGAACAGGTTCAGATAGCGTCGGCAATAGCTCCCCAGCGCCCCCATGTCGGCCGGCATGGGGAAGCTGCGCACCTTGACGCCGGGAAAATAATAGGGCGGTGCCCCCTGCTGGTTGCCGGGTTGCTCAATGAACCGCATGGGCCTCCCCCTTCACATGTGCGCCCGGGCGGGGCCTTGGCACCAGGTCCAGTGTTGCGCAGCCAAGCCCCAGCACGAACGCCGCGCCATATTGCTGCGAAGGCGTCCGGAAGCCCGGTTGCCGGTCGCCAGCCAGCACCCGCCGCGCAATGGCCGCGGCGCTGACGGTGGTGAAGCTGTAGCCGTCACTCGTCCGCAGCCGAAGGATGCTCGGCCGCCGCCAGCGGTCCTCCGCTTCCACCACCAGTGCGAAACCGGCCTGCCCCAACAGCGCGGGCGTCGGGCGCGCCGGCGCAAGCGCC